>CALBCY010000149.1 GCA_937927195.1 uncultured Chitinophagales bacterium | reverse complement strand
CTTGACCCAGAATCCCACGGACCATCCGCCGCCCGAAGCGCAAGGGCATAGTTGCGCTTGATTCTGTGTCTCGTCTCTCGTCATTCTGGGCTTGACCCAGAATCCCACGGACCATCCGCCGCCCGAACCGCAAGGCCATTGTTGTGTGTGATTCTGTGTATCGTCTCTCGTCATTCTGGGCTTGACCCAGAATCCCACGAAGCATCCGCCGCCCGAAGCGCAAGGTCATTGTTGTGCGAGATTCCGGATGTTTTCTTCCGCTGCGCTCCATAAAATTCTGGAATGACGGTTGTGTTGTGTTTAATTTTTCACCTTCGCTTAATCTTCCCCGATCCAGTCATTTCAATCTGATCAACCACAGTGATTTTTTGTGGAACTTTAAAACCCGACAAATACTTTTGGCAATAGGCAATAAGGGCTTCTGCTGCAAATTTATCTCCGTCCTTTGTGATGACTTCTGCAGCGACAATTTCACCCAACAAAGCATGCTTGAATGCATAAACCCTCGATTGCTCAATGCCTTGAAATTGGTTGATAACTTTCTCAACTTCAATCGGAAAAACCTTGTTTCCAGATACATTGATCATTTGTTTTTTTCTTCCTTTGATGCTGATTAAACCATCTTCGTTTTTTACGGCTATATCGCCAGTCAAAAACCAATCTTTGACCAAAACTTCTGCTCTTGGAATGGGGGGATTGAGATAGCCATCGAACATGCCAGGCCCTTTTATTGCCAATTGCCCATTCTGGCCCGAAGGAAGGGCTTCATTGTTTTCATCTAATATTCCGACCTCATAAGCTGAAAGGGCATAGCCAACCGCTTCTGGGAACTCTGCTGACTTTTTCCGATTGATTATTGGAAGACCCACCTCTATAATCCCAAAAGCTTGTGTTACTGGGAGATTATAGCGTTCGTGAAATTTTACGCACATTTGAGAAGTAATGCCACTTGTAGTGGAAATAACGGTCTTTAAATGATTTAGCTTTGTTCCCGATTTATCCGCAGCCAATAATTTAATATGAGTAGGAGAAGCGTATAGCAAGGTTCCTTTGTGTTGATTTACTTGCGCCAAAATGTCCTTGGCCAAAAAGGAATTGCAAACAATTATTCCTATTCCAAACTTGATATACAAGACTATAGAAACCACAAAATGATAGGCCATTGGTAAAACCCAAAGCACACGATCTGACTCATTTAACTGAAGATGTTCATTGGCGGCCTTGATTCTTTCAAGGACTGATTGATGGCGAAGTATGACACCTTTAGATTGTCCAGTTGTTCCAGAAGTAAAACGCATTAAGGCAGCTTGCTCAATAAATTCCGCAGTTGCTTCAGCCGTGTTTTTCTTTGTCTGAGCAAGGAAGTAGTTAAGGGACAATTCTGAACTTTTTATGCGCTTTGATGAAATGTTGTTAAGGAGAGCATCTGATTTTTCTGAAAGTACAAAATGTAGTTTTGCCTCCTTGATACTTTCTTCTATCTCCTTCTTTTTTTGCTGAATTGAAATGGGCATGACCAGCGCATCACAGGCCAATCCTGCGAAAAGGGCTATGATGAAATGCCGTCCATTTTTGAACAGGATTCCAAGACCATTTCCTGCTTGCACACCTTGTTTTGTAAGATGGGATTTTAGTTCGAGACTTTGTTGTAATAAAGAAGCAAAAGTCAATTCGCCTTCCTGATCGTAGATTGCAATTTTTTCAGGCCATTTTTGAGCAGCATTTTCCAATAGCTGAAATAAATGTTTGACTTGTTTGATTTGTTCGTTTTTAAATTTTTCTTTATTGATTGAGTTCATCGTTCAATTGTTCAATTGTTTTGTCGGGGTTTTCAGAGCAAGCCAGTTTAGCTGCAGCGTAGGCCGTTTGGATACAGGTCCCCATTACACGCGCACTCGCAATGGCTTTATGGCTTGCTGAAATGTTTTTGCCTGCAAACCAAAGGTTTTTAATTTTGGAATTACTCAAACAAGCAGCGGGAATCCAATAACAAGTGTCGTCTTCAAAATACTGCATATTGAGTTTCCCTTTTGAAAGCCACTCTTCTATCGGCCAAGTGCCTCTTGCTATCCCATCTTTTCTCATTTTTGCTTGCATAATATCTTGCTCATTCAAGACATAATCCCCCTTGCATCTCTGCAATACTCGCAATCCTAATTGTGGTGAAATATAGGAAATTTCCGCTGCTTTCAAACTTTCTACTTCAGATTTAACCATTGGAAAAGCCTCTTTAATTCTATTTTTTGCTATTACATTCAAGGCTTGATTTCTTTCATCATCATCCGTGATTGTTTCTTCGAGACTGTATTTGAAATGGGCTACTTGATTTTGCAGAGAGCCCGGAACCACATAAAAGTTTAAACCAATTTCACAACTGTCCTCTAGTCTTGCAGCTGCTAGTTTTAAGGCCAAGTTCAATGAAAACTCATTGTCAGATTGTATGTTGCGGACGGTGAAAACTTGAGAAGCCAATTGATACTCTTCTTCTTTGATCATTTCATTTCCTGCCATTTGCCCCAATGCACCATTGCCTGTGCAATCTATATATTTATCTGCTTTTATCAATAATTCTTGCTCTTTGCAAAGCGCATCAATTGAGTCTATTTTATCATTTGTGCGGTTAACAGCTTTTAATTTTGTATGAAATGAAATGTCAATCCCAGCAGATTCAATTTTATCAAGAAACAAGTTTTTGAGTGCTTCCCATTTGTAGGGTAAAATGTATAATCCCTGATGATAATGAATGACATTGCTATCGGAAGCAGCAGCTATTTCTTTGACAAATGCCCTGTTTTGTTGGTAGCCGACTGGCTCAATATGACCAGAAAGGTTTCTATAAAATGCGCCACAAATGGTTCCGACATTGGCCAGTGTGGAATTACCACCTGGTATCTCATTTTTATCAATGACCAAAACAGATTTGTTTTCTGCTGCTGCAGCAATGGCCGCAGAGATTCCAGAGATTCCAGCTCCGACTATTAATATGTCTGTTTTAATTTCGCTCATTAATTGCAGTACTTAATCCTAAGAGATCTTTTTGAATTTCATTACAAAGTGTATCCATTTCATTTTCTGAAACAACCTCTTCATAATACAGAATCATGATCTGCAATTGCTTCTTAAAGGGTGAAATGGCAAAAGTAAGCCCAGGCGGATAGGTGTTTGGAGGAAAAGTGAGTGCTCCAATAATTTCATGCCCACAAAAACTTGAGAATGATTCAGGATGTTCGGCGGCCATGGTAAATAGAAAACTAGAAAGGGATTTTCTTTTTTTGTCACTAATCAAATAGTAATACAAACTGCTGGGAATTCTCTTTAGCAGGTTCATTAAAAGTTGATATCCGGCAGGAATGTCCTTTTTCATTTGTTGCATCATCTGTTCTTGCAATGACTTTATTCCGTTTTTTATTTCAGTAAAATCTTCGGCTTTTAATCGGTAAAATAGGAATGAAAGATGATTGCCCAAGAGTGGGCCTTTTGCTCCTTTTCGACGGGCGTTTTTTGGTACTGGAAGCCAGAAGTTTTCAACTTTTATTCCACGATTGGCGAGCAAATCAAAAACATTGCTGGCAAAAGTACTTAGGTAAAAAGTACTAAGGCCAAATTTGACTCCCATTTGTTTTGCTGTCTCTGCAATGTTTTGTGTTTCTGTTTGATTGAATTTGAGGACCTTGTATTTCTGGTGGACATTTGCTTGTCGTTCTTTGTTTACAAAGTTAATTGGTCCTTTGGAAGTTTGATCTATGAAGTATTTTGCTTTGATCACTTTTTTTAAGCTGGCTTTGTCTATTTGGGGTTTGTTATCTGCTTTTGTATTTCTATTTCTATTTGTGAAATTTATTTCATGCCCATCCAAACTTCTTAAAAACAACAATGCTCCATATCCATCCATTATCAAATGGTGCCAGCTAAAAACAATGCTGCTATTTCCATTGCTTCTTTCTATGTGGTGAAACTTGAACAATGGTTCTTTGGCGAAGGGGGAGATCGGGCGATTTATTATTTCAAAAGGCAAAATTTCATCACTATAAATTGTATCCAATGTTAGATTCAATTGGGAAATGGATTGTGCCTCCCAAACAGGAAGGCCTAACAGTTCTTTTTTGCCTAAGGAAATAGAAGCGAGCCATTGAACAGATGGGTGTTGATTGAGTTTGTTTGTGAAATCAGTTGAATTTATTTTACCCTTGAGATCCAAAACATAATGGCAGGTGTTTCCCGATATGCCTTTACTGATATTGTGTTTCTCCAGTGCCAGCAAAAAACAATCAGTCCCTGTAAGACTGTATGTAGAATTGCTTTGAGGCATTTAAAAATATTTAGTACAACAATCGGCTATGGCTTTTACTGATTTTAAGTTTTCAGGGTTGAGATCCTCCTCGCTTAAGTTTATTTTATAATTCCGTTCCAAATATAGAATAATAGATACAATCGAAATGGAATCGAGTCCCACCTCCCACAAATAAGTGTTTTGGTCAAAAAAGATACCTTCCTCTAGTAGAGAAGACTTTATAAAATCCACTAAATCGGTTTCTATTTTTTTTTGACTGAGCTCCATTTTTTAACTGAAATTTATTTTGGTCTTGTAAATGAAAAAAGAACCAAACAATGATACAACAAAAAACAGAGATAATTTTAAAACATTATTCTGAATATTAACCCAACTGCCGCCTTTTATAAACAATTCGTAAAATCCGTTTAAGGCCCAATTGAGTGGAGAAAACTCCGCAATGCTTTGCATAATTGGGGGCATGACACTTACAGGAACCCAAATTCCACCCAATGCAGATAAAATCAGTATGCTGATTCCACCAAAAATGGAAGATTGAGCAGGCGTATCAAAGAAGGTTCCCAAGAGAAGTCCATAACCGATTGCTGTCATTGAAACAGCAATGCACAGTATCACCAAAGGCAGCTTATGTGGGCCAAGATTCAAAATAGGCAATCCCAACAATGGCAATAGGTATTTACCAATAAAAATGACAATGGCAAATTGAATCAAAGCCATTATTATGTAAATAAGCAATTTTCCAGAAAGAATGGACAAATAAGAGCCCGGCAAGGTATTCAATCGAATAAATAGACCTTCGCTTCTTTCATTGATGATACTTGCAGCCAAAGGGACTACAATGAAGAAAATTGAAAAAATGGCCCAAGCAGGCACATTGTGCTGAACGGCATTGGGAACTAAGCCTTTCCCTTCACTAATTGCATATTCCTCATTGAATTGGAAAAAATCTTTTTCTGGAATTTTCATGTCTTGCTCAGTGCCCAAGGCTTCTTTCATGTTTTCAGCCATTAACTGAAACATAACTTGTGTTTTAATATTGGCAATGGCTTCTTTCAGGCCACTAGAAATGGCCATTACGAAAGATTCTCTCGCTATCGGATCAACTATCAGGTCTACCTTAATTTCTTTGAGATCACCGGGTTTTAATTCCGTTTCATCGAAAAACTGGCCCATTATGTTTTCAATGTCGTGCTTTAAGATCTTTGTAGCATCTTTGGGGACAATAACGGCGACCATATAATTCCCATCCAAAACACTTTGCCTTATTTGATCCTTGTCACTAAAATCAGCACTTGTTTTTTCTACTACCTGAATGATCGGTGTTTGTTCAAAGCTTGATTTAACTGCATTCCCAAGACGTTCCTGGTCATCATTGATGAGTAAGACAGGAATGCCCGTTTCATTGATGGATTTGTAGGCCTCATGTTGGATCATGGTCATGATGAAAATCAGGACCACAGGCATAATGAACAAAATGGTCAAACCAGTTTTGTCCTTAATAAGTAATTGAAATTCCTTTATTATGGAAGCGTGTAATCTTTCAAACATCTACCCATTTACATTTTGAAGCGTTAATGAAAGTAGGATGTCTTCTAAGCTTTTGGCATTTTCCTGTTTGATTAAATCATCAGGCGGCCCAGATTTTAAAAGTCTTCCTTGATCGATGATGGCCACTCTTTGGCAAAAAATTTGAGCTTGTTCCATATAGTGTGAAGTGTACAGAATGGTCATTTTTTCTTTGTTGCTTAGATTGGTCAAATGCTGCATCATTTTAATTCTGGACTGAACATCCATTCCTGCAGTGGGTTCATCTAGTAAAAGAACCTTGGGTTGGTGGAGTAATCCAGCAATAAGGTTAATTTTTCGCTTCATTCCACCAGAATAGTTAATGACTTTTTTATCCATATTCTGTTGGAAATCAAAAAAGCTTAGCAACTCATTGACTCTTTTATTTAAAGTATCGCCTTGTAGTCCATACATTCTTCCTATGTACATCAGGTTTTGTTTGCCAGAGAGGGTAGGATAGAGGGCTATGTCTTGTGGAACGACACCCATTATTTTTTTGATTTGTTCCCTGTTTTCATTCAAAGTCAGGCCAAAAATGCTGATTGTTCCGCTGCTTGGTTTGAAAAGCCCACTCAACAAGGAAAAGAATGTGGTTTTTCCAGCACCATTGGGTCCTAAGAAACCAAAGATTTGCCCCTCCGGAATTTTCAAATTGAGTTCCTTTAATGCAAAAACATCGGCATTGGGGTATTTTTTGCTCAAGTTTTGAATACTGATAAAGGAATTAGGGTTCATTTTTTGTCGCAGATTTTTTATTGGTCTTCAGTACAGATTTGTCTAGAATTAATAATGTTATATATATAATTTGTCTTATGTAGGCTGCGTAAAGCTTCATTTTGATCGGACTGACGCAACTGGGTAAAGCCTAAGCCACCGAATTGTCGAACTGTTCACCAAAAATAGTTGAAATATAGACAAAAAAGGCACTCATATAGTTAAATAGATTAAAACTAAAAACTCCTTTGTTATTCAAATAAAAAGACTTTTTAGAGCCATGTACAATCGTTATAAACAAGAAACGCAAGATCTTAATCGCAATGCAATAAGAGGATCGCGGGACATAGAATATATCGAAAAGATGCAGCCAATAGTTCTATAAACTTAATTGATTAGCCACAGGTGTAAATTTAGGCTTTTTATGTTGGAACGAGATGGCTTTCTGCAAAATAAAGGCCATAAGGAAGAGCGGGTCGCTAAGACAATCAGCGTTCACAACGCTGACTGTCTTAGAGACCCGCTCATCTATTTGTTGCATTTTATTAATTGTGCGTTCTTTCTGAAACTTTAAATGTATTTTTGTAAGATAAATATTAAAAATTTTTAAATTTCTTGGTGAAAAATTGTGCAATAATAGGTGCGGGCATTGCTGGTTTAGCAATGAGTATTCGGTTAGCGGTGAAAGGATACAAGGTTGAGGTTTATGAGTCTAACTCAAAAGCAGGAGGAAAGATATGCGAAAGGAAAATTGATGGATTCAGGTTTGACAAAGGCCCTTCAGTTTTTACCTTGCCGCATTTGATTGAAGAACTATTCGAAATATCTGGAAAATCTCCGAAGGATTATTTCAATTATTCAAAGCTAGAGAAACCTTTTACCTATTTTTTTGAGGACGGAACTAAAATTGTCTCTTATTCTGACAAGCAAAAGTTTGGAGATGAAATTGAAGCGAAGACCATAGATTCAAGAGATAGTTTGGAAAAATATTTGGTGGACATCAAAGCTAAATATGAACTAACAAAAAATGTGTTTATAGAAAATTCCTTGCATCTACCCAAAAACTATTTTAAAAAAGAAGTTTTAAACGGCATTCTCAATATCAGAAAGCTCGATGCATTTAAAACGATGGATAAGGGCAACAGGCAGTTTTTTAAAGACCCTAAGTTGATCCGCATTTTCAATAATTTTGCTGTTTATGTTGGTTCTAATCCTTTTGTAGCTCCTGGTACTTTAAATATGATCCAGCATTTGGAAATTAACATTGGGACTTTTATCCCTGAAAAGGGGATGTATTCATTGATAGAGGCCTTGCTTAAATTGGCTAAAGATCTTGGGGTGAAATTTCATTTCAATACAAAAGTTGAAAAAATTCTAGTAGATGCTAAAGAAGTCAAAGGAGTGTTGCTTGATTCAGGGGAAGAAAAGCGTTTTGATATAGTCGTCAGCAATATGGACGTTTACCAAACCTATCATAAATTATTGAATGGCATTAAGAAACCAAGCCGTTTTCTGGATCAACCAAAGTCAAGTTCTGCGATAGGTTTTTACTGGGGCATCAATCGGGAATTTAAGGAAATGGGCGTCCACAACATGATCTTTGGAAAGGACAAAAAGAAAGAATTCGATTCCATTTTTGATGAAAAAAGTATTTGTGACGACCCTTCACTTTACCTTTATATTTCATCGAAAAAAATAAAAGAGGACGCTCCGGAAGGCTGTGAAAACTGGTTTTTGCTTATAAATGCTCCCCACAATCAAGGGCAAAACTGGGACGATTTGATAAAGCAAACTCGAATCAATGTCATCAAAAAAATCAATAGAATGTTCAATGTGGATTTGGAATCACACATTATCGTAAGTGATGAAATAGTCAGTCCTTTGACCATTGAGGAGCAATACGGTTGTGCTAAAGGTGCCATCTATGGGAATAGTTCAAACAGTAAATTTGCCACTTTCTTAAGACATCCAAATTTTAACAAATCTGTAAAGGGCTTGTATTTTGTCGGTGGCAGTGTGCATCCAGGGGCTGGTATTCCAATGTGTATTAGCTCAGCAAAAATTGTTGATAAAATGTTGGGGTGAAAGCCTTTTGTTTATTGATTCTTTAGCAGCAAGATGCTAAACCGCAAGATTGGAACACTTTATTAAAATGGCAGCACGTAGTTTTGCAGATGATCTCTCAAATTTATGCTATTTAAAAAAAACAAGTGTATCAATATTTTCAGCTTTTCTATTCCAATCAAAATAGCTAACATTTTTAAGGGGAATTTCATTATATTGATGAATGAAACGGCTTGGCTTTTCTATTCCTTTATGGCAATCCAACATCTTCATGTTTTTGACAAAAAATGAGCGCAATACAAACGAAAAATAAAATCAAAAAAATCAAAATATCATGCAAGTATTAAATCGGATAATGACCAACATATGTTCTGATAAGTTACCTGAATCAAAACATTTTTATACCAAATTGTTTGATTTCAATGTCGATTATGATAGTGATTGGTTTATCCATTTGATTTCAAAAGACAAGAATTTTGAATTGGGTATAATTGACAAATCGAATGAACTGGTACCCGCTGAATTTCAAAATAATCCTCAAGGTTTTTACATCACTTTTGTAGTTGACAATGTCGATGAATTGTTGACAATCGCAGCATCAGAAAAATTTGAAATAGTTAGTCCACCTGTGGATACATTTTATGGTCAACGGCGACTGTTACTAAAAGATCCCAATGGAACCTTAGTTGATGTCTCTTCGCCGATTAAGAACTTGTAATTTTTTAAAAAATGGATATGAAATCACATTTAATCAATAACATTTTCAAAGAAAATTTAAAGTACTTGCCTAAGTGGCAGGGGGCATTGGCCAACCATGTGTCAATGGCTGCAGTTGCTATGTTTAAAATGAAAGAATGGGTGCATATCGAGGATTCAGAGATTGAAAGGCAGGCCAAAAAATACGCTTTAAATTTAACACCTAATCGGATCAATTCATCTTCAATTGACCTACAGCAAATAGAGTGGGCAATGCAAAAAAAACTTTTAGGTTATGATGAATATTACGAATCATGGAAAAATTTCTTTTTAAAAGAGTTTGCAGATAAAGATACCAAGGAAGTAATGAGTCTTTGGCTCAGTCGACTGGGAACAGGAATCAGTGCTGCAGCTGGACATTCTGTAATTAGATTGGCTTATGCCCTGATGGCCGAACCACACTTAGAACGAGCCGTTTTTATTGAAGAAATCGCTACTTGCTTTGGGGACTATGCTTCTCGTTATTTTCCTCTGTCTGAGGAGATAATAACAAATGATTCATCAAAGAAAATTCGGCTCGATCAATATATTTTAGAGCACAATGGTTTGCCGGAAGAGAAATTATCAATTTTGTCCTCTTGCAATTTAATAGAGGATAAATATTATTTGTGTCGAAATTTCCCCGAATTTCACGAAGCACTTTCAAAATTGAATACTGAAATTGATTTTGAAAGTGTTTTGAAAAATTTAGCTTCAATTGCAGCCACCAATCCTAGCTTTGCATTGCTTCATTGTATCACATTAGCGCATGCACTTTTATGTCTCTATGACTATCTTCCGGCATTCAATAAGAAATCTTTGTCTCATGGTTATCGTGACTATGTTGTTGCAGCAATTCTAACCAACAATTTGAACATTCAGCCATTTGAATTAGAGGGCGTAACACTCGAGCAAGTATATCAAAATGTAGAGGGACTTCAAAATGATCATAGCCAGAAAATAGCCTTTACCTTAACAGAATTGTATGCCCGATATTCCAATCCGATTTACTTGGAAGCAGCTTTGAGTTATATTAAATAAAACAATTGCGGAGGATGATCTACATAACACAGTTGGTTTACATTGTTGAAGGGAAAGAAGAAATTTTTCATCAGTTTGAGAAAATTGCAATTCCCACAATTCTGAAATACAATGGACGACTCACTTTAAGAATTAGACCAGATAAAAAGTCTGTAATCGAAAACAACATTGAAGTCCCTTATGAAATTCATCTGGTTGAATTCAATACCCAGAAAGATTTTGATGAATTCAAAAACGACGGTGAAAGAAGAAAATTCTTGCACATGAAAAAAGAATCAATTAAATCTTCTATTTTAATTCAAGGTGTAAAACTGAATTAAGTATTCGATTGCTTGAGTACTAAACAAATCATTGCTTCCCTTTGGTGTTTTTACCAAAGGATCGGGTGAACTTTTATGAAACGAAGCAAAAATGCTTAATTAATCAAACAATGCCCTTTTGGTCATAAGACCAAAAGTAAGCGTCATAAGACCAAAATAAAGCGTCGTAAGACCAAAAGTAAGCGTTATAAGACCAAAAGTAAGCGTCGTAAGACCCAAAGTAAGCCATAAGACCAAAATAAAGCTATTTTTTGATTTGAGAAAATGTCGAGTACTCAAATCGATCGCTTATGTTCAAGTACTGAAAAACCACCTTCAATAGTTTATACCGACGTCATTTTATAGATCGTGAGCCGATGAATTCATAATTCTTTTGACCAAAGAGTTTAGAACCGCAAGATTGGAACACTTTCTTTAAGCATCATCCCATAATTTTGTATCAAACAATAAAACAAAATTATGTTATTCAAAAAAGAAAATCAATCAATCTCAGCAGCGTTTCCATTCCAATCAAATTTTATCGAAATTAATAATTCCAAACTCCATTACATCGACGAAGGAAAGGGAACAACATTTCTTTTCATTCATGGCAACCCAACATCTTCTTATATGTGGCGAAATATTATCCCATTTGTATCTAAAGAAAATCGAGCAATAGCAGTAGATCTTATCGGGATGGGTAAATCAGGAAAACCAGATATTTCTTACAAAATGACTGACCATTGTAATTACATAGAAGCGTTTATTAAGAAGTTAGAACTAAAAAACGTTGTGTTGGTTTTGCATGATTGGGGAAGTTTTATAGGCCTGAAATATGCGATGGAAAATGAAAAAAATATTAAGGGAGTTGTGTTAATGGAAGGTATTTTAAGACCTTGGGAAAGTTGGGAAACAATACCAGTTGTAACAAGGAGGATGTTTAAAAAATTCTTCGACCCAATTGAAGGGCCAAAAGTGATTTATGATCAAAATTTCTTTATTGAAAAAGCGATGCCGTATTTAACGAAAAGAAAATTATCAAAAGCTGAAATGGACAATTATAGGGAACCGTTTCTAGAGAAATTATCAAGAAAGCCTATGCTTATGTTCCCAAGAGAATTGCCCATTGCAGGTGAAAACCCAGAGAATGCAAGCATCATAAATAACTACAACCGATGGATATCAAAAACTGACGTGCCAATTCATATCTTGTGGGCAAAACCAGGCTCATTATTTAGGAAAGAATTTATACCCATGATGCGCAAAGAATTTCCAAAAATGACAGACCTTTGTATTGGAAAAAGTAAGCACTATTTGCAAGAAGATCTGCCGAATGAAATTGGCAAGGCAATTATTGAATGGTTTGCAAAAATAGATAAATGAACAATTACCAAAAAGGTTTTGACAAAGTACTCACTCACATCGATGCTAATCTAGATGAAAAGCAGGATTTAGAGACGCTTGCAGAAATTGCCAACTTATCAAAATTTCATTTTCATAAAATCATGAAAGCCTATTTGGGTGAAACCTTGGGTAACTACATCAATCGGGTTCGATTAGAGACAGCAGCAAAGTTATTGCGTTACTCTTCACAAGCAATTTATGAAATAGCTTATCAAGTTGGCTACGAAACAAAATCGGCTTTCAATAAAGGTTTTAAAAAACAATTTGGAGTAAATCCTTCCTTTATTAGAAAACACAAAAAACAGATTGTCATACAAAATAAAGATTCCAATATGAGTGATTTTCAATTGCTTAAAACCATTAAAAATATACAGGACATTCCCGTTATATTTCAGCAATCAAAAGGTACAATAGGAAACGAAGCAACAGAAGAGAATTGGGGGACTTTATTTACTCGTGCCCAATCACTTCAAATGCTAAGTCCCGAGTCAAAATTTTATGGCATCAATTGGGATGACCCAGAAATTACACCATTTGAAAAAATTAGGTATGATGCTTGTATTTCAGTTAATAAGGAGGCAGCAATAAATGCAGAGTTTTCTAGCAAAACAATTGCTGGTGGTAAATATGTGTGCTTTTTATATAAAGGTGACTATCAAAACTTAGGTTTGGTTTACGATCAAATATTTAGAGACTGGGTTATAAAAATGGAATACAATTTAAGAGACGAACCCGTTTTTGAACAATACATCAATAACAAAGAAATTACACCAACAGAGGATTTATTAACAGAAATATTTATCCCAATAAAGTAATCAATAAAGAAATATGCAATACGACAAAGATTTAGAATCCGAACACAAAAAAATATTCTTACAAGCAAGAGAATTTTTATTATCTTTTGATGGTATAATCGAAAGCAAAAAGGAAAGAATTACAAGCTATTCAAACGAAAAAGGTGGAATTTGCCATTTGCGAACAATGCCTCATGGAATCGATTTTGGATTTTTAAAGGGTGCTCAAATGGAAGATGATTTAGGTCTTTTAACAGGCAAAGGAAAAGCTATAAGAGTTTTACCACAAACGAAAATGAACCCAAAAGCTGTTGAATACTATTTGAAACAAGCATTAGAATTAAACTCTAAAAGATAAGTGACTTATAATGAAATTATAGAATGTCTGTATGATTTGAAAGATGCCGAAAAGGTGATTTTCAAAGAGAAAAAATTTGGAATAGTATCAAATAATTCTTTAGGGATTTACCACAAGGAATTAAAAATGATCGCCAAAGAAATTGGACAAAACAATGAACTAGCTTTACAACTTTTTGACAGCGGAATTTATGAAGGGCGGCTGCTGTGTAGCAAAATGTTTAAACCAAAAGATGTTACTGAACCATTAATGGAAAAATGGGTCAAGACCTTTGAAAATTGGGAAATTTGCGACAGCTTCTGCATGGGGCTTTTTTCTAAAAGCAAATTTGCACTTCCTAAAATATTGGATTGGACGGCAAGGAAACCTGAATTTGAAAAGAGAGCAGGTTTTGCAATTATGGCTTCTTACTGCATGGCAGATAAAACCTCAGGGAACGAATTGTTTGAACAATTTTTCCCAATAATAAAACGAGAAGCGAATGACGAAAGATTGTATGTCAAAAAAGCAGTCAATTGGTCATTGCGAAACATTGGAAAACGGAACATTGAATTGAATGGAAAAGCAATTGATGTTGCTAAGGAAATATTGCAATTTGATAGTAAATCTGCAAAATGGATTGCAAAGGATGCATTGAAGGAATTACAAAAGGAGGATGTGAGAATGTCGAATTATCCAAGAGAAAAATAAGAATGAATTTAAGGACAAAACTGAATTTGGCGATCATTTTGCTGTTGCCTTTAGACGGCTTGAGGCGGTCGGTGGATTATTTTTCAAGCTTTCCAATTATAACATCCACAGATGACGCAGAGCTTTCACATTCTGATTTTTAAAACTTAATTTCCAAGTTTGACAATATCTGTGCATCAGATTTAACCCGATAATAGTATTTTGTTTGGCTTTGTAAATCAGTGATTTTCGCAGTATGAATGAAATTATTTTCATCACTATTAAGGACTGTACTTGTTAAAGTATTAAATAAATCAAAGGGTGTCAAGCCCCATTCAACAAATCCGTCTCCTGTTCCATCTACTTCCCACATGATGGTCATTTCATTGGGTCCAGCATTTTGCAAATAAGGTTTCACGACAATGGTTTGGGCCATCAGGGGCATAAGTGAGAAAATGCCCAATAAAATGGAGCTATAAAAAAATGATTTTTTGAAAATGGAAAACCTTAGTAGATCGACTGGTTGACTGCTTGTTTTACCCATTATTTGATTGGTTTAACCACATTGTTTTAAGTATTTAAATATACCGAATTTTATAGGATCTATTTAATTATTAGATTTGAAATCTCATTCTTAGGGCTTGTGAAATATGAGATATGACCACAATTAAATTTGGAAACTTTAGGTCAATCAACAAAAGGATTGGTCACTTAAAATTACATTTAATTTGCAAAAATCATTTTAAATGATTATTATTGTATTGTTTTTAATCTTTAACCAATAAAAACAATACTATGATTTTTGAAATATCAATAACTGTTTATGCTGGCGGATTGGCCATTCAAGCCACTCCAAGTGTCAGAATTGGTGACAACATTTCGATTCCACTTCCATCAACTTTCGGAAGCAAAAAGTTTATCAGTGCGGAAGTTGTTGGGAATTCGATGGCGCCCAAAATAAAATCTGGAGACATCGTTACTGCGAAAAAGATTGGTTTACTGAACAATGTATATTTTAGTAAAACAAAAGAGGACAAAGTAAAGAATCTAAAAAATCAGATGAGTAAATTCTATGGCGATATATTTATTATCGATACAGGAAAGACGCCTTTGATAAAGTCTTTGGTTGGTTTTGATGATGAAAAGGGTTTGCCAATTTTCGACTCTTTGAATCCTGATTATTCTGCACCAGAAATAACAGATATTAATCAGTTGTGTGGAAATTTATTCAAGGTAATTTATATCAATGGGGCAGAAGTGGAGTGATTTATAGCTATCAATGTTATTGCGGGCAGTGTTATTGCGAAAATGCAATGATAATTTTGATTTTTACATCTTAGATGCTTTTTTGACGGCTTCTTCTTCCCAAACCTCTTTGAAAAATTTCATCGGAACCCAAAGCATTCCGTAGCAGGAGTGGTTGGGAAGACGCTCATTCTTTTTCCAACGAGGTTTGTGATGAGCAAAATGTCCTCGACGCAAAGCAATCAAATATTTGCTTTTTGGGTTTCTGAAAACTTTGAAACGACCATGAATCAAACCGTCGTGAATGAGAACATAAGAAACGCCATATAAAGCAATTCCGATACCTATATACAATTTATAATCACATCCGTGCATGATTCCAAACATCATAAACAACCAACTTGGAATTCCAAATACCAAGGCAAATAAGTCGTTTTTTTCAAAGACTTTATCGTGTGGACGATGATGATCTTCATGCAAATGCCATAGAAATCCATGCATCACATATTTGTGAAGACTCCATGCAATGAATTCCATTCCTATGAATGTAATTACTATGATTAAGAAGTAAAAAAAATAGATCATCAATGCTAAATTAGTTGGAATTTTATTGAAAACAAAAAGTTCATTTCTCATTATAACAACAAGAAAGTTTTTTGGTTTCGATATTTTTTGTCAAACATGAATAAAAACCATTCCATGTCTCGAATAGCCATGCTTTATAATAGACGGTTTTGACTAAAATATAGACGGTTTTGACTGAAATTATTTTTAACAGTTATGATATTTGTGCTCTTGTTAAGCGTAATATGATTAATTATAATAAATTAGCTTCAATAAATTGCTGTTCACATACGTTTTTGACGAAAAATAATAATATTCATACAATTTTGACGTTTTTTAGTATCTTAGTAATGTGAAAAGCGTAAGTCAAATGAAGCAATGAAGGTATTGATTTTAGAAGTTGATACAGACGAATTAATTAAAGGTTTAATTCGGGAAGGTAATAAAACTGAGATGCCGTCAATAAAAGAAGAATGGTATTTCAACTTTAACAAACACATTCAATCTAAAGGAAAGCGAGCCTTTGTTTTAGTAAAAGAAGAAACTCCCAAAGTTATTGAAGGTTGCATGATTTTTTCATTACATGAAACATTTGGCCCTTACATGGATTATTTAGAAGTAGCTCCTCATAATAAAGGTCGAAGTGGAAAGTATAAAAAAATTTCTGGAAGTTTAATAGCCTATGCTTGTGGTTTAAGCTTTGACACAGGAAATGTTGAAGATCGTGGAATATTAACTTTTCAAGCTTATAGTCAAGATGAAGTTTCGACCAGGAGATTGGAAAGTTTTTACCGGAAAAAATATGGAGCAATTATGAATCCATTGGGGTTAATGGAAATCCATCAAGATCGAAGTCGCCAGTTAATTGAAGAATATTTGAATGATAAAACGGAATAAAGTTATAAAAGATTAGAAAATGAAAAAGAAGATCGAATTTGATGATGTAATAGGAATTGACCAACAAAAGGAGTTAACCAAAAAGGAACACGATCTAATTAGAAAACAAAGACGTAAGTTATTTGAAAATAGATCATCCGAAGATAAGATTAACGATATATTGACTGGGTTCAGATTCTCCTTAAAGAACTACGCAGAGAAAGAGAGTCCTGAAAAAGTAATTAGTTTAGGGCAATTTTTAAACTCTCTACTCAAACAAGTCGATATTAAAAAAAGTAAATTTGCGGAATATATAAAAATTTCGCCCCGAAATATAAATAAGTATATTAATGGGGAACGAAAATTTAGTATTGAACACGCATTAAAACTAGAAAAGTTGTTTAATGTCCAAGCAAAACTGCTGTTAGAAATACAGCTAAAGAATGAGCTTATAGAGATGAAACATTCAAACAAAGGCAAGTATGATAATTACAACTTAAAAGACCTACTTGCTGTTTAAATTTGCAATCCACTTTGAAGAAACGAAATTTCATTGGAAAAGACCAATGTTGTTCGAAAAGATACGCTTAACAATGTATATGAAATCATAGCACCCTGCGGGATGCTATGCTTCATATACTAACCGTTATTTGTATTGGTCATTCAAACCTTTAAGTTCTTTGATCATTGGAATAATCTTAAGCAACCTTTTGTCTTTGGTTGCTTCTCTTTTTGCAGCATCAATGTATTCTGCAAAGTCTCTTCTTTTTCCAAGACTCAAGGCATCGAACTGCTTTTTTAGTGTTTTATCTTCTTTAAATGCAGCTTCCAGCTTGGAAGGAATATTGATTGGTTTGTTTCTTTCGACTTTAACTTCTTTGCCTTGTTTTTGGTTCTCAATGGCTTCGGCCAAATATTCCAGCACCAGTTTTTTATCTATTTCTTTGGCATTGGAAAATCTCCACTGACGCATGGCTTTGGTTTTGCCTTCTTGCGCATTTTGAAGTTTTTTATGCTTGTCTTTTAAGAAAACACCTTGATAGAACCACAAACCCACATAACTTTTAAAGGACCCTAAGCCCACTATGTTTTTGCCTTCAAACGTATAAACCGGAAAGCCCCATTTAATGGTTTCCTCCATACCTGTAGATTGCAAAATTTTGCGCAATAAAACCAATTCTTTGTTCCACATTTCATTGCTGTCTATAAACTCATCTACTGTTTTGTTTCGTTTCATTTTTAGAGTGATTAAATGAATAAATGAATAATTGATTAAGGGTGTCTCGATTTTTTTTCTTCCTCGCACAATTTTAAAAGCCAAACTTAAAAGACGGTTTAACGATAAAATTATAATGTCCAGGCTTGTCTCTGTCTGTTAATCTCCAAACGAAATCCATTCTCCCCAGTTTGAAAATGTTTTCAAATCCAAATCCAACTTCAACATATGGATTTTCCAAGGCCTGCAAACCAGCTGGGAACAAATACTTTTCTTGATTATTGCTATTTTCAATGCTTCCTATAAAAGCCCTTGCAAAGATCAAACTTCTCCATTTTAGCTTTCTGTTAAATGGAATTTTATTCAAAATCGCTCCATCAAAATGATGTTGAACTTGAATGTTGAGGTACTGGTCTGTGGCATATTCCAAGAAATTCATCAGATTAAAAGCGAACTCATCGTATAATATTAATTGATTCCCAAAAGGAATATCTAGAAAGGGGAAAGGAACAGTTCCAATTGTTTTGCCTCCTTCCAAGCGGTACATGAAATAGCCCAAGTTTCTGCTACGAACTTGTTGCTGAAGTGAAATTTTTATTTTATGAAAGTCAAAATCTGAATTAAATATTTCTTCGTCCGCCCATTCCCAATGAAGGGCCAAATCAGGATATTTCCTAAAACTGGTTTTGTTGTCTTTTTTATCGTAAAATAAAGCATCCGGAGATTTGTTTTGCCAGTTAAACTTGAAGGTAAATCCGATGCCTTCTGCTTTGTAATTTTGAAAGTCAATAATTTCATCTGTATCTGAAATGCCCAAGAACTTTTGGCCGAGAACAGGTTGTAGATTTTGCCTGAAATAGTGAATGCGACCGACAATTCCTGTTCCCATTCTTTGCTGAAACCAAGCTCTTAAATCTTCAGAGTAAACCCTTGAGGGCGTATTTCCTACTTGAATGAAAGAAGTCAAGATGTGATCAATTGGAAGGGTATTGGAACTCTTTCCAATTTGTATCAAATCGTTGTTATAGGAAAGACCAAAATTGCTTTGTTTACTCGTTTTCTTCCCCAAACTATAATCAAGGCTTCCTCCGTATTTCCATTTTTCGTCATGGGTTCCATAAGCAACAAATGAGCTCGCGTTGAACGGCTTTTTTAAATTTTGATTGGTTCGAAAACCAAATTTCAACCTTGACTTTTCAATGAAATTATGACTGTAAAATGTATAAATATCCCCAATATCAATTTTGTTCTTTATTGGAATGTAGCCAGTCGTTAATGCTGTAACGAGGTTCTTCCTAAAAATAAACTTTGGATCATTTTCAAGCTTGTACATCATTTCAAATACACCTTGATCTTCTTTGTTGAGACTACTGTCCCGAGCACTGAGCCAAAATATTTCATTCTTATATCTTGCACTGTCGCTTTCTATTTGGTCAGCAATTCCAGCAAAGGTTTTAGCAGCTATTTTTTCATCAATTTTGTGTTTTCTATACTTTGCATTTTTCCTTGCAAAAAAACCACTCATTTCAGCAGAATTCTCGATGACCGTAAAGTCTCCAATGATTCGCATTTCAGAGGGCATCCATTTTTGACCTTCGATCTTTTTGTATCGTTGGCTTAAGAAATAACTTCTCACAAAATTGACATTGGCTGAAATGTCAAACCTTAAGTCCATTTGCTGAACGGCAAAAGATTCTTTGTGAATAAACATCTGACCTCTAAATGCGAGATTGCCTTTCTGTTTCGGTTTGAAAGTGATTTTGTAATGTTCTTCGCCATCTATCATCAAGCTATCGTGTAAATAATAGAGGTGATGACTCTTGTAATTTTTGTTGATTGGGCTGGGAAAATTTTTGTCCAATATGACAATATAATCATCATACACATTTGGAGTCAAAGTCAGGTCAGAAGCAAACTGCATCATTTTAGGCCCTTTTAGGCCGGCAAAATTTATGCCTTGAACAATGTCTTTTTTCTCCTTTGGTGATTTTTGATAATAGTGGTCAGTCAACTCTTCGATCAATAAAACAGGAAGGTAGTTAACACCTTCATTTGTTGTATCTACATGATCCCAAATATGATCAAAGGGACGGAGTAAGAAATTCTCTTTCAGTTTTTCGGTGAAATGATTTAGGTCGAATCGTGTCTTTGAATATTCTTCGAAATAGTAAGAGTCATAAGACTCTGGATTATTTAAGCTGCGATTCTCAATTGCTTTGTCAAGGATAGGGAAAGCTGGATTGGGCCCTGGCCGGACCACCAATTCTTCCAGCATAAAAAATTCAGCTTTCAGTTCAACTTCTATCGTCT
Organism: uncultured Chitinophagales bacterium; assembly: GCA_937927195.1. Lineage (GTDB taxonomy): Bacteria > Bacteroidota > Bacteroidia > Chitinophagales > UBA2359 > JAHDGP01. Next base: position 11,786 of record CALBCY010000149.1, on the reverse strand, counting down.
GGCTGATATTTTTAGTAAAAGGCACATCTTTGCTCAAGTAGCCCAAATAGGAAACGACGAGGCTGTCTTTTAAAATGGTTTGTTCTGCTGGAATTTCAAGTTTAAAATATCCGTCTACATTGGAAGTGGTTCCAAAGGTGCTTCCTTTTAAGTAGATGTGAGCAAATGGAATGGATTCTTCCCCAGATTTGATATTGCCCTCAATGAGGGTTTGGGCAATCGAAACGAGACTTGTCCCCATAATAATTAGGGCCAACAGGATCAGTCGAATGGAGCAATATTTTAGAGCCGAGCATTTCATTTCAGCTAGCAAATTAATAAAAAATAAGGAGCTATGCTGCTCTAATGGTTATCTTTTGATCCAAGCTTCAAGATACTAACAAGTTTTCTTCCCATCGTTCAAATAACAATTGTTGAGCTTTCCAGGAACAAAAAAGTCGCAGTCTGGAGAGACTGCGACTTAGAACTATTGTTTCATTCTGTATTTTGTTGGTATTACCGCCAAAATTTATTTCTTTTTCTTTTTCTGTTCCTGCATTTGAGCTTGTTTGGCTTGTTGATCCTTCAACATCTTTTCCATTTTTGCTTGAAATTTACCTTTCTTGGCAGGCACTTTTTTCTTGGAAAGCATTTCTTTTCGCATTTCATCTTCATCAATGAAAAACTTCTTGATGGTGTATTGTTGCGCAAAGGTGATTACATTAGAAAGGAAGTAGTAGTAAGTCAATGCAGCTGCCCAGCTGTTGAAGATAAAGACCAAGAAGATAGGCATGAAGTATTGGATAAATTGCATCTGTGGATTGGCTGAAGCAGCATTCATAGATGAATTCATTCTGGCATAAGCCAAACTTGCAACGGCCATTAGAAGTGTAAACAAACTAACATGTGATCCATAAAGTGGAATGTTGAATGGCAGATTCAATATAGAGTCATAAGTTGACAAATCGTGTGCCCATAAAAAGCTTTCCTGCCTCAGTTCTATCGAAGAAGGGAAGAAGTAAAACATGGCAATCAAAATAGGCATTTGAAGCAATTGGGGCAGGCAACCTCCGACAGGATTAACTCCTGTGCTAGAGTACAATTTCATAGTTTCTTGTTGTTGCTTTTGTGCGTCATCTGGGAACTTGGCTTTCAAAGCTTCAATTTCCGGTTTGAGAACACCCATTTTTGCCATTGACTTGTAGGATCTAAAAGTCAATGGAAACAACATCGTTTTTATTAATACTGTAAGAAGTAAAATGATTATTCCATAGCTTGGAATAAAGTTGTTCAAAAAGTTAAATATTGGAATGATCAACCACAAGTTGACCCATCTGAAAACTGCCCAGCCTAGGTAGACCACATTTTCAAGACCAATTCCTTTTGCTTTTAGCGTATTGTAATGATTGGGACCAGCATAAATCTGCATTGGATAAGTAAAGCTATCGCTTTTATCGAATGGAATGAACAACTGTGCTGTAAGTACTTTAAGACTTGAATCTTGTTCCGATACTGGAGTTTTAGAGGAAATGTTCCCTGCTTTTAACCCATCGTTTTTCGCGATTAATGTACTGTTAAAAAAGTGCTGTTTGAAGGACATCCATTTCACAGGCATTTTTTCCAAATCATCCTCATCATCAGATCTCTCTGCTAAGTAGTCAACGCTGTTGTCATTGTCCTGATAATAAGCAGCAGTTCTGTAGCGCTCATTTTCGAGGTCTTCCTCTTGTTGTTGCAGGTAAGTTTTCCAGTTAAGTTCAATTTCAGTATTGCTTATTTCACTCCCTAAACCAATAACATTCAAGTCATAGTCTATGGAGTACTCTTCCGTTTCACTCAATTGATAAACCTGTTCGAAATAGCCATCATCAGCTGCCAAACGAAATGTTATGCTGTTTGCTGTTTGGTTTTGAATGGCAAAATCAAATTCCTGAGTGGCGAAAGTTTGATTGTTGTAAACGAATTGATAGTTGAATTTATCTCGGCTGTCCTGCATCAAAACAACAGGTGCTCCTGCAGAAGTATTAAAATCTTTCAATTGAACTTTTGTCAATCGACCACCTTTGGTGTTAAATGTGGCAATGATTTTTTCATTTTCAAGAACCAATTCTTGCCCAGTTGAATTTGGGTTTTGTTGAAATTGGCTTTTTAATCCTTCAGAGCTAATAGCTTTTTCAGGTAGTTCTTGAGTTGGTACAGCTTCTTGCTGATTGCTTTGTTGAGTTTGTTCCTGTAAAGCCTTTTCTTGTTGCCTTTTTTCAATCTCTTCAGCAGAAGGTTGATTAATGACTTGAAAAAGAATAAGAAGCAAACCGATCAGCACAAAACCAGTAATCGTATTTTTATCCATGCTTATTGTTTATCCAATGCTAGATTTAGTTTTTTGATCTTAGAATAGACCATTGCACTTTGATTAAAACATAGAAAACTACTTTAATCAATTTCACGCAAATTGGTCTAATATCTAATACTTTAATTTTACCCTCTTAATAAGGATACCAAATGAAAAAACCTAAATAATTTCTAATTGGTTCAATATATGGCGCCTCAACAAAGAGATTTGTTTTGAAAAACCCTGCAAAGGTAGCAAAATCGCTCAGATACCAGTAAACAAGCAAAAGAATTTGATTCCGTTATTTCAATTCTTTTTTACTCGTTTTGGCTTCTAGTTTGTGTTTGATAGCAGCTGAAATGAGCCCAGAAAACAATGGATGGGCTGTTGTAACGCGGCTTCTAAATTCGGGGTGAAATTGAACGGCAACAAACCATGGGTGCTTTTTTAGCTCAACTGCCTCAACCAAACCACTTTCCGTATTGATTCCTGTAGTTATAAGCCCAGCTTCATTAAAGCGATCTTTGAATTCGTTGTTGAATTCGTAACGATGCCTGTGCCTTTCAAAAATTGTTTCCTTTTTATAAGCTTTCTTGATTTTGGAGCCTTTTTGCAATTTACATTCATAGGAGCCCAATCTCATTGTTCCTCCCTTGGTTGTAATGGATTTTTGTTCATCCATTAAATCAATGACAGGAAAACTTGTTTCGGGATCCATTTCAGTCGAATGAGCGTCCTCGAAATTCAGCACATTTCGGGCAAATTCTACGACTGCACATTGCATTCCAAGGCAAATACCAAGAAATGGAATGTTATTCTCACGGACATATTTAATGGCTTCAATTTTTCCTTCGATGCCTCTGTTCCCAAATCCTGGTGCCACCAAAATACCATCTAAATTGGCAAACAATTCTGCTACATTGCTCGCTTTGATGGATTCAGAATGAATGGATACAATATTTGCTTTGCAATCATTGTTAACGCTTCCATGAACAAAGGCCTCTTGAATCGATTTGTAAGCATCTTTTAATTCAATATACTTCCCAATCAATCCGATATTAACCTTTCGAGTTGGGTTTTTTAATCTTTTTAGGAAACCTTCCCATGAGCTGAGTTCAGGATTTTTAAAACTACTAATCCTCATTTGTTGAAGAATGATCTCATCGATTTTTTCATTTTTCATCAGAATAGGAACATCATAAATACTTTCTGCATCCCTTGCTTCGATTACAGCGCGTTTTTCAACATTGCAAAAACGGGCAATTTTAAGTTTGATCTCGGAGGATAAACTGTGTTCTGTTCTACAAACCAGTATGTCTGGTGAAATGCCATTTTTTGAGAGTTCCTTGACAGAATGCTGCGTAGGTTTTGTTTTTAATTCGCCTGCAGCACTTAGATAAGGAATCAGAGTAAGATGAACAACAAGTGAGTTGGTTGGACCCAATTCCCATTTGAGCTGTCTTACGCTTTCGATGTAAGGAAGAGATTCGATGTCGCCAACGGTTCCACCCAATTCTGTAATGATAAAATCATAGTTTCCTGTTTTACCAAGCAAAAGCATTCTGCGCTTTATTTCATCTGTAATATGAGGAATGACTTGAACGGTTTTACCAAGGTATTCTCCCTTGCGTTCTTTATCGATAACAGATTGATAAATTCGGCCAGTGGTAACATTGTTTGCTTGAGAAGTATTGATGCCTAAAAAGCGCTCGTAGTGACCAAGATCAAGATCAGTTTCAGCTCCGTCATCAGTTACATAGCATTCGCCATGTTCGTATGGATTTAGGGTTCCAGGATCAACATTGATGTATGGATCAAACTTTTGGATGGTTACCCGTAACCCTCGTGCCTGCAGCAATTTAGCAATGGAAGATGCAATGATTCCTTTTCCGAGAGAAGAGGTAACCCCTCCTGTAACAAAAATGTGTTTAGTCATGGGTTGTTTCTTCGATGATACGGGGTATAAAGTTAGGACGCTTTATTTAGAATCGACTTTAATTGAGTGATTAAATTCAAAAAATTATAGATTCGTAATGTTGTTAACTGAAAATGAATGAATTGGATGCTTAAAGGATTTGTTGGAGATCTTCAGGTCTATCAATGGATAAACTTTCTCTTTCAGTAAGGGCGGTTTGGATTTTGTAGCCATACTCTAACCATCTCAATTGTTCGAGTGATTCTGCCAATTCCAATGGACTGGCTTTAATTTTGGTCAATTTTCTCAAGGTCTCTGCTCGGAATCCATAAATACCGATGTGTTTGTAATAGTCGTGCTTGCTTGTCCAGTCTTTTCGAGCAGTTTGGGATTGAAATGGAATTGGGTTTCGACTAAAATATAATGCCTCTTCTTTTTTATTGATAACCACTTTAACCAAATTGGGGTCAAAGATTTTTGGAGGCTCAATAATCTTCTTGATCAAGGTCCCAATTTTCGTTTCAGGTTTATCAAAGCAATGATAGAGCAAGGCAATTTGTTCGGGATGAATAAACGGAAGATCCCCTTGGATATTTAAGACAATGTCAAACTTTTGTTGCTTGCGTGTTTCTATTAAATCCAATGCTTCTGAACAACGATCAGTTCCGCTAAGATGCGTGTTGGATGTCATCACCACATCTTCAGTAAAAGTGCGGGCATGATCAAAAATGCGCTTGTCGTCTGTGGCAATAATAACTGCTTTGAGCAATTTTAATTTTACCACTTGAGCATAGACTCTTTGCAACATTGTTTTTCCAGAGATGTCTATTAAAGGCTTTCCTGGAAATCGAGAAGAGGCAAACCTAGCAGGAATTATGGCAATGGCGGACATAGAATTATTAGACTTGGATTAAAAACCAGAATATTTTTGGAAAGGTAATGGTAAAATATTCAAACAGCAATATAAATCAAGTAATAGAATTAACAAAAAGCCTAAAATAAAAAAGCTTCAATGGAATGATTCCATTGAAGCTTTAATTGAATTTTTTTTTGTTGTAAAATATTAATCTACATAAGGAAGATCATTAAATCTTCCATTAGTAATGGTTCTTGAATTTACACCAGTTACATCATAACCAACAAAATTGAAGGTACCTGTTAGGGTTTTGTTGACTGTATCAAATTCTGTTATGACCAATTGGCCAGAGCCATTGCTATTGCTTGAACTGTAATTAAAGGATCCACCTTTGTAAATCATTTCAGCGGTTGTACTTGCATCAAGTGCTGTCGTGCCAGGAACTTTGTCACCAGTGTATCTAAGTGTCATTTCTGCGTTTCCACTAATGGCTATCATTTCGATTTCAAACAAACCAATGTTTTGGTCTTCAGCTGTGAGTGCCTCCCATGGCCCTCCTTCAATGTCGGCACAAATAATACCACCATTCAGGCAAGCATTCGGATTGGTTACTGTTGTGTCAACTTCCATTGTGTCGACCACCGTAGTATCGATTGGATCAACGATCAAAGAAGTATCGCAAAATGGGCAAATTATTCCCGCTATATCGCAATCTATTCCAGTTTCAAATTGATTTTGAATTCCGTCAGAACAAGATTCATCATCTCCGCATGAAAAGAAAAGGAAAGAAGCTAAAATTGATAGGGTGCAAAGAAATGCTTTGCCAGGATTTAATAGTTTCATGAAAATATTTTTATAAAAATTCGAACTTAATTTGTTTCAAAAAATGAGACCAAAAAGTTTGGGAAAATCCCCGATAAAGTTGTGGAATATTAAAGACGAATAGATTTTGGATTGGGTTGCTTTTCAAACCTAATAAACCATTTCGTTATTCAGTAAATTCGCAAACAGCCTCAAAAGTACACAACTATTCAAGTAATTAGCAATTATTGAACCACAGCGCATTAGAATTTGTTATTTTAGCTTGTTTTTTTACATAAAATGGCAAATTCAAGCCATTTTACAATAAAATTGGGAAATAATCACAAAAGTAATTTTTAATAGATAAAATGAAAAAAATATTATCGGATAGAATTCTTTCGATGGAAGAATCTGCTACTCTTGCTATGGCTCAGAAAAGCCGTGAGTTAAAATCAAAAGGGATAGACATCATTTCTTTGAGTTTAGGTGAACCTGATTTTGGGACTCCCTTACATATCAGAGAAGCAGCAAAGGCTGCAATTGATGAAGGCTATTCGCATTATACACCTGTTCCAGGATACATGGATTTGCGTGAAGCGGTTAGTCATAAATTTAAAAGAGACAATAATTTGGATTACCCTGCAGAAAACATTGTCGTTTCTACTGGTGCAAAACAAACCCTTGCCAACTTAATGATGTGTCTCATCAATCCAGGTGATGAAGCGATAATTCCTGTTCCTTATTGGGTTACCTATTCTGCACAAGTTAAATTAGCTGGTGGCAAAGTAGTAGAATTACCCACTTCAATTGATACAGATTTCAAAGCAACAGCAGCTCAACTAGAAGCAGCCATTACTGAAAAATCAAAACTGTTTCTTTTCTCCTCTCCTTGCAATCCTTCGGGTTCAGTTTATACCAAAGAGGAATTGGCCTCATTGGTGGAGGTTTTTGAAAGACATCCCGACATAGTCATCATTTCGGATGAAATTTATGAACACATCAATTTTACAGACAAGCATGCAAGTATAGGTGCTTTTCCTTCCATGAAAGACAGAGTGGTAACAGTAAACGGTCTTTCAAAAGGATTTGCAATGACAGGTTGGAGATTGGGTTATATGGGGGCTCCTTCTACAATCGCAAAAGCCTGTGGTAAAATGCAAGGGCAATTTACTTCAGCTACTTGTTCAATCGCACAACGTGCTGCCATTGCAGCTCTAGGGGATAATTTAGAACCTAGTTATGAAATGAAAAGACAGTTTGAAAAAAGAAAAAAAATAATCATTTCATTGTTGAAAGATATTCCGGGAATAAAAATAAACGATCCCAAAGGTGCCTTTTATGTTTTTCCAGATGGCAGTCATTTTATCGGTAAAACAACACCCAAAGGCGATAAAATAAATACCATCAGTGATCTATCGATGTACATCTTAAATGAAGGGCATGTAGCAACTGTAGGAGGCGATTCTTTTGGAATCAACGAATGTTTCAGGATTTCGTATGCTGCTTCGGAGGAAAAAATTACTGAGGCAATGAGCAGGTTAAAGAATTGCTTGGGAAAATTGACCTAGCTGTTAATAGGTCAAATTAAGTTAGTCAAATTGAGAGAAAAAGGCTTCAGTGTTTACAACCCTGAAGCCTTTTTATATTTCAAAAGTATTTCATTCTTTTCCCATTTTCATTTAAGTATTTAAACATGGGCAATCAGAAAATTATAATTTTAAATCGCATCAATCATCCAATTCGCAACAACCATCCAATGAGGTGATTGTATAAGGGTTGAATTTCTGAACAGGTCCACCATCTGGATCTGTTATGATTACACAATAAGAACCCAAAGTATTCGGAGAATAACAGTTGTTGCCTATAAAGGTCGCCACCAATTCTCCCATTTCATTGTACCAACTATAGACTTCATTGCCATCCATTGGATAGTTAGAGGAAGCACACAAAGCTCCTTCTCGATCTAAATCATAACTGGAACTTGTACAAGCTTCTTCACTTCCAAAACCAGCAACATTGAGGATCGCATCTCCACCAACTACAACTTCTCTAACTACTGCTTCTACATTGGAAAAACCAGTTTGGAAAGCATAGTTGTAGCTTAGGCCTGAAATCAAAGAAACGGTTACTGAGTAAACATTGCTATTCCCCAATTGAGTCATTTCTTCAATAAAATTGTTTTCACTATTTTGATCAGAACCACTTACATATAGAATGGAAGATTCTGCAGGGTCATCACAAATTTCAACCTGAAATGTTACCTCTACAATTTCTGGACATTCAATTAATGAGCCATAGCAGACGACTGATTGATAAACAATCCCAGAGCCACAATCAGGATCCAAAATACGATTGCCAAAAGCAGCTGGACCAGCAACATTTTCATACCCTCCGGGACCATTTGTGAATTTATATTCTGTTCCAATTTGATCGTAGTTAGGAATTAGTAATGAATAAATGCCATCACCAGCCACTAAATCTCCGTTTGTCCCATCATCGTTCATTGGGTTTCCTGTTCCCCATGCACTCAAACCTGAAGAACCATCAAAAGCTCCTTCCACGAATACTCCTAATGAGCTAGCTCCTTCTATATTCATATCGACCTGCAAAACCAAATCAAATGGACATACATCACAAGAGTTGAAACAGACTCTTGGTAAAAGAGCAGCTCCGTTTGAATCAGGTGTTGGAATGTCCAATAAACGATTGCCGTTCCCTCCGCCAATTTCGCAAGCTTGACCATTCATGTTTTCATCACAACCACAGGACCAATCATTATCTGTTAAGAATTTATATTCCAATGCACCGCAAGCAGGGAGTCCTTCAATGGTTACCTCCCAGCAATCTGGAGCAACTTCAGTCAAAGGAATTTCCATTGGATTCCAATCTGGATAATTGTTGTCATTGGTCAAACCAGCGCTTGTAATTACTGAGTTAAAGTTTCCAGCCATGTGAACACCATTGGAACTCACAGTAACTCCTGAAGTATTTACGCGGAAAGTAACATCCACCAATTCAGTTTCACATGCACTGCATTGGCCATAGCAAACTAAGTCCAATGTTGCATCCGCATCTGGAACGACCAAAGATCTATTTCCAAAGCTACCAGGAACGCCACAGGCATCTGGCCCTTCGATGGGAACTGCTTCATCTGTTCCCCATTCGTTGTTTAATAAAAATTTGTATTCATGAGTATCACCCGGATTTAAACCAGTAATGGTTACTTCCCAGATACCGTTGCCAATATTGGTCAAAGGTGTGCCAGTTGGATCCCAACCTTGGAAACTACCTGCAACATGTGCGCCGTTAGCGCCAGCAGTTTGACAACCCAAATCTACTTGCAAGGTCAATGAAACACCGCTTCCTCCTCCAGGTTCTGGAAAGGAGTTGAATGTATAAAAGACTTCCATTGAATTTGCAGAGTTGAAGTTAATCGATCGATTGTTAGATTCATCGCAACCACAGGACCAGTCATTATCTGTTAAGAATTTAAATTCTCCAGAACCAGAGACTGCAGCAACAAAGAATGACCATGTGCCATCACCATTATCAGCCATTGCGCCATCACCAGGGGACCATTCTACAGGCAAAAAACTACCTGCTACATGCATCCCATTTGAACTTTCTTGTCCTAAAGCATCCACTGTTAAAATAACATCAGTTGTTGCTGGGTAAGAATTAAAAGTATAATCAATGATTACGGCATCCGCAATAGGAATTGATATTTGACGATTGTTGGATTCATCGCAACCACAGGACCAGTCATTGTCCAGAAGGAATTTGAATTCTCCCGAGCTTCCTGGATCCATTTCAATGGTTACTTCCCAAAAATCTCCTCCTACATTGGTCATTGGCCCATCCATAGGCGACCAATTTGGCTCTACAATGTCTCCAGCAAAGTGGATTCCGTTAGGGCCTACAGTTTGTCCAGAAACATCGACTCTCAATGTTACTTGCGTGGCAAATGCTATACTTCCGCTAATAAAAAGCAAGAGGCATGACAGCATTAGTTTGTTTGAAAATTTGTTTGAAAATTTTATCATGTGTGAAATCGTTAGTGAATAAAAGTTGTGTTCCTTATATTTTAATAGCTAATCTTAGGCTTTGGTTGTCCTTTTTCTTCCTTCCTCACAGTTTTAAATTTAACAATTTTTTTAATATTTAAAAGTAAAACCTATTTAAGAGTTGACTTTCGATATCAAAAAATTACGAGTAATATACATATTGCTATGAAATTGCATACAGCATTATTGAATTATGCTATTGGAAAGTTGGTTTTATTATTAAAGTTTTCTTTCTTTATACAAGATTGAAATTGAAGAGAAAGCTTGAAACTGCATTGAAGTTGGTAGATAGCAGTTTAAAGTTTGAAGCAAACTTGTTAGAAGTTTAATTTTTTTAGTTTAAAGATTCTAAATGCTTTTCACTGATTTCGGTTTTATTTATTTTTATCTTTGGAAAAACTAACACTAATACCTTTTATAAGGATTTAGTTTAATGGAAAACAATTCACCCAACATAGGAAGTATTTTTGAAAGCTTCAAAGGTACCAATGTTGTAATAATTGGCGATGCAATGTTGGATCGCTACGTTTATTGCAAAACAGAGAAAATGTCTGCTGAGGCCCCAATTCCTGTATGGGAGGTCGATACCAAAGAAGACCGTTTGGGTGGTGCAGCCAATGTAGCTTACAATATTCGAAAACTGGGTGGAAATCCTTTTCTGCTTAGTGTGGTTGGAGATGATGATGATGGTCATCAATTTATACAACTCCTCCGCAAATACAAAATCTCGCCTTCTGGAATTTGTCTCGATCAAGATAGAAAAACTACAGTAAAGACAAGAGGTTTTGCCCAAAAAAGGCAAATTTTCAGGTACGATAGTGAATCTAGAAATTACCTGGACGAAAAAACTGAATTATCTCTTTTGAATATGTTTTTTGATTCGCTGGAAGATTTTAAGCCGAAAGTGATCATTATTCAAGACTATAATAAAGGGGTGATGAGCCGGAAGGTCATTGCCAATATCATCCATTATGCGAAGGCGAAAAAAATTCCAGTTGCTGTAGACCCCAAATTCAAAAACTTCATAGAATATCAGGGATGTACCCTGTTTAAACCAAACCTAAAAGAGACAGGCTCTTATTTTAAGGCTGACTTTAGTAAATCCCCGGTAACAGACCTAGTAAAAGCAGCCAACGGCATTCAGGCAGCTCTGGAATGCAAGTATACCTTGATTACACTTTCTGACAAAGGAATGATTTTGGTCGGAGACGAAGAACCAGTTGTGCTTCCTGCTTATGAAAGAAATATTTGCGATGTTTCTGGGGCTGGCGATACAGTTATAAGTATTATAGGGCTAGGCCTTGCGCTCGGTTTGGATATGACAGCTACCGCTGAGTTGGCCAATATTGGTGGAGGATTGGTTTGCGAACGTCCAGGAGTGCATCCAATTGATGTCAAAGAATTGGTAAATGAAACCAATAAAATATTCAGGGAAGAATTTGAGCAAGTCGAAAAAGAAAGATTGGCAGAGGAAAGACTAGAAGAGGAAAAGAGTGAAAGAGAATATCAACAAAGAATTGCTTTGGAGCAAGAAGCGCTTCGGGAGCAAGAACTTGCCGCTTCAAGTTCAACCATCACAGAACCTAAACCTTTAGCAGAATCTGAATCGAATGAGGCGGAATTAAATAAGTCAAATGATTCCAATGAGTCAAATTTGGACGCTGAAATTGAAACAGTCGTTGAATCTATTCCAGTTGGGGAAGAAGTGATCAATTCTGACATCAATTCCGAATTAGCGCCTGAATTTACAGAGATCAATGCTGAAATGAATTCCGGATTAACATCTGAAATCAATTCCGGATTAACATCTGAAATGAATTCCGAACTAACATCTGAAAT
>CALBCY010000148.1 GCA_937927195.1 uncultured Chitinophagales bacterium | reverse complement strand
TGCTTTGGTAGAGGATGTAATCGTTGAAAACCACAATGAATTCATTATTCCAGTTCCTGCTACGCTTGCAGACATTGAAAATGCTCTAGATGGTTTATAAACAATGATTGAAAAAATGAAATTTCTCTGAATTGAGAGATTAAACAAATATGGCCCAGCCGCTTGATTTCAAGCAGCTGGGCTTTTTTTACTTTAAGTGAAAAGCATAAGTGAAAAGCATAAGTGAAAAATATAAGTGAAAAATATAAGTGAAAAGTATTGATAATGGCCATCTTTAATTCGAAATGGAATGAATATTTAAATACATTTTACCGCAAAATAAACTTTTAACACTTATGAAATGCTCATAAAACGTTGATTTGCATTGTTTTTGTGATCGATTATAGTTACTTATTTCAAAGTAGCAATCAAAAGGACAATCATGCTTTAGACCTAAGCAAAACTTACAAATACTTACTTACATGAGAAAAATTCTCCCCTCAATTTTTCCGTTGGGAATACTATGTTTACTATTTAGTATTTCTGCATCGGCCCAATTTGGTTGTACCGACTCTTTCGCGTCGAATTACAATGCAAACGCGACATTTGACGATGGTTCTTGTCTATATTTAACTGATTCTTTAGGTTGTACCGACTGGTTTGCCAATAATTATGAGCCAGAAGTCTGGATAGATGATGGTTCCTGCCTTTACGATACATTGGGTTGTATAGACCCAATTGCCTTGAACTACAATTCCTCGGCATCGGTAGATGATGGTTCTTGTGTTTACTCAAACACTGTTTTCGGATGTACTGATCAAGTGGCACAGAACTATAATCCCAATGCGAACAGCGATGATGGTTCTTGTACTTATTCAATTCTTGTTAATGGATGTACCGATTCCCTAGCTTTAAATTTTGATCCACTGGCGACATTTGACGACGGCAGCTGTATTGGAGTGGTGGATTCGTTAGGTTGTACCAATTGGTATGCTAGTAATTATGATACGGAGGCTTGGGTAGATGATAATTCCTGTGTCTTTGATACTTTGGGTTGCACCGATCCACTAGCATTTAACTACAATCCATTTGTTTTGATCGACGATGGTTCTTGCTATTTCTCGAATACAGTTCCGGGATGTACGGATTCATCGGCCCTAAATTTTGACCCCAATGCAACCTTGAACGATGGCTCTTGTGCCTATAATAACTCGGACAATTGCAACGACCCATGTGCTCCAAATTACAATCCAAATGCCAATGGGAATTCACAGTGTTTGGCCTATTCAACAACTTGTAACAATGATTGTACTTTGGGACCAATTACTGCTTGGGATTCTAATACTTGCAGTTGTTTGCTTGTTCCTTCTGGAATTCAAATTGTTTCTGGCTGTACTGATCCAACTGCTTGCAATTACAATGACAATGCAAATTGTGACGATGACAATTGCGTTTTTGGAAATTGTGGGCCGGGTTGTGTTGATCCATGTGCTAGTAATTATGATCCTGCCGCAGATTCTGATGATGGTTCATGTTTGATTTACAATTCAAGTTGCAACAATGATTGCAGTCTTGGAGATATTCAAATATGGGATACAAACAGCTGTGCTTGTGTAATTGTTAGTTTTAGCGTTTCGGGCTGTACAGATATAAATGCAATTAATTTCGATTCTAACGCCAATTGCAATGATGGTTCTTGTAGTTATCCTACCGATACCATTCAAGGGTGTACAGATATTGCTGCATTAAATTATGATCAGTTTGCGGGCATTGATGACGGCTCTTGTATCTATTCCAATGATTCAATTGTATTTGGTTGTACAGATTCGCTGTCCATCAATTTTAATCCATTGGCCAACGTAGACAATGGGACTTGTTTTGGAACGATTGATTCTGTTGGTTGTACCAACTGGTATGCGATCAATTATGATCCAGAGGTTTGGGAGGATGATAATTCATGTGTCTTTGATACTTTGGGTTGTATGGACCCAATAGCCATCAATTACAATCCTTATGTTCAGATAGACGATGGGTCTTGTTTTTATTCCAATACAGTCTTGGGTTGCACCGATCCTGCAGCAATAAATTATGATCAAAGTGCCAATTCTGATGATGGTTCTTGTTTGTATAGCAATACCAATGATTGCAATGATCCATGTGCTTCAAACTTTAATCCCAATGCCAATGGCAGTTCGGAATGTTTGACTTATTCAACCGATTGTAATTCTGATTGTGCTATTGGTCCAGTCGAAATATGGGATGCGTCTTCCTGTGCTTGTATCTTAGACGTAAATAATAGTACGATTGTTTTTGGTTGTATGGATCCAACTGCTTGTAACTATAATGACAATGCTACTTGCGATGATGACAATTGTGCTTTTGGAAATTGTGGTCCAGGATGTACCGATCCATGTGCTAGCAATTTCAATCCTGCTGCGGATGTAAGTGATGATTCTTGTGTTTTTTATAGCACTGATTGCAACAACGATTGCGCTTTGGGAGATTTGGAAGTTTGGAGTTCGAATAGCTGTGAATGTGAAGTGGTTGCTGTCTCAATTTCAGGATGTAATGATCCTGCCGCAGAAAATTACAATTCAAATGCTAATTGCAACGATGGCTCTTGTACTTACGACACCAGTAATATTTCTGGTTGTACAGATCCTTTTGCTAACAATTATGATTTCTGGGCTCAAATAGATAATGGTTCTTGTTATTATACTGATTCTGTTGGTTGTACTGATTGGTTTGCAATCAATTATGAACCAGAGGTTTGGATAGACGATGGCTCTTGTATTTATGACGATGAAATTGGTTGTACTGATCCGATGGCTTTAAACTATGCTCCTGATGCGACTACTGACAGTGGCAATTGTTATTATTCTGGCAATACCGTTTTGGGTTGTACCAATCCGATTGCTATGAATTACAATCCAGCTGCGCAATTGGAAAATGGCTCTTGTATATTCAATACCACAACAAATCCTGATGATACCATTCCTGGTATTGTTTTCGGCTGTCTTGATAATTCTGCAATCAATTTCAACGCCTCTGCTTCGATTGACGATGGTTCTTGTTACAGTTGTCATTTGGGAATTCCAATTGACCAGGGATGGAACATAATATCGTCTGTCTGTATTTTGGATTCAGTTTCTATGCCTGATGCATTCAGTATGATTTCTTCTGAAATTGTCCAAGTAAAAAACTTGGTTGATGTTTATGTCCCAGAATTGGGTCATTACAACACCATTGGAAATTGGAACATGGCTGAGGGGTATATGGTTAAATCAAATTCTGATCAGATGTTGCACATTGCACAGCAAATCAGTGTGCCATTGCCATATGCCATTCAGTTAAATACTGGATGGAACATTATTTCTTTCCCGATTGATGGTGAAGCTGATCCAGCGGATGTTTTTGCTGGAATTGCCAACAATGTAATACAAGTAAAAAACCTCGTCGGGGCCTATGTTCCAGCTTTTGGTTCGAATGGAATGGGCATGATGAGAGTAACACAGGGTTATCAAGTTAAAATGAGTGCACCAGATGTCTTGTGGATTGATGCTTCGATGTTGTCTATGAGACCAGAAATTATTGAGGATGAAATGGATTTAATCCCAGAGCATTATTCGATTGAAAAACCTTTAAGCAATAGAACTTCGGTTATGCTTATTCAAGACCCAGGCAACAATTCATTGATTCAATTGGGTGATGAAATTGGTCTTTTTAATCAAGATGGTCTATTGGTTGGTTCTGCCGTTTATAAAAATGAACATGTTAATTTGTTGATGTACGGAAATGATGTAACAGCAGAGGGACAAAGTGGTTTGTTGGATGGTGAAAATTTCATTGTTAAACTTTGGCAAAAAGATACGGAGCAAGAAATTGAGATTGAATTGGATTTTATTCAAGGAGATGCTTCTTTTGAGGTAAATGGCTTAGCAGTTGCTTCCTTTAAATCGGATGACAATATTGAAACGGTCAATACTGGAATAGAAAGTATTTCAAACAGTTTGGAAATGAAGTTGATTCCAAATCCTGCAAGTGAGCAATTAAATATTCACTTGAATAAATTGAGCCAACTGAATGCGAATCAATCAATCCGTCTAGAGTTATTCGGAATTGATGGAAAACAAATAGCCTTGGTATATGAAGGAAAAGCAAAGGAAAATCAAATGATTCAGTACAATGTTTCTTCTTTGAATTCAGGTGTTTACATCTTGAAATTGACGAATAAAGAATCAATTGTAACAGAAAGGTTGATTGTGAAATAAATTGAAAGGATTTCCTTGAGATAATTGAATTCTCTCATAGTAATGTTTTTTATAGACGGAGTTTTTGGCGCTTGCGAGTAGTGGCCGAAAACTTCGTTTTTTTTTACTTGCTATGGAAGGTCTATGCTTGGCAGAAATTGCCTTCAGCTTGTAT
Organism: uncultured Chitinophagales bacterium; assembly: GCA_937927195.1. GTDB lineage: Bacteria > Bacteroidota > Bacteroidia > Chitinophagales > UBA2359 > JAHDGP01. Next base: position 6,543 of record CALBCY010000148.1, on the reverse strand, counting down.
GATTTATTGTTTTGCTCCCTTTAAGTTTTAGTACTAAATTTCAATGATCTCGAAATCTTCTTTCCTTATCTTTTTGATCTTTCTTCTATAGGCAGATGGAAGTTCCGGAAGTAGGGTAGTGTTTTTGCCTTTTTTATTCAAGTACCAACTTTTGCAACCAGATCCCCAAACAGTTTTGCCGAATTTTTGCTGAACTTCTTTGTTGTATTTCTCTTCCATCATTTCATTTACATCCAAATATTTTTTGCTGCCCAATTCATCCAAAGATTCTATATAATCAATAATGAAATTTATCTGTGATTCAATAACATGAATGATTGAATTGCTACCCAATCCTGTATTGGGACCAGCCATGAACAATAAGTTAGGGAATCCATTTGTGCACATTCCAAAGTATGCTTCTGGACCAGTTGTCTTCCATTCGTTCAAAAGAGAACGTCCTCCGATTCCAGTAATTTCGAAATTTCTAATAAAATCAGCTGCATGAAATCCTGTGCCATAAATAATCGTGTCCACCTCAGCTTTTCGGCCATCTTGAGCATGCAAAGTATTTCCTTCTATCAGATTTAACCCACTATCTATCAAATGTACATGATCCATTTCAAGTGTCTGGTAATAATCATTAGAAAGCAAGATTCGTTTGCAGCCAAATTTAAAATCGGGCGTAACAGCATTTTGTAATTTTGTGTCAGAAATGGTCTTTTTTATATAACGTTCACTTTCCCATTGGAAAAACCTTTGAATGAAATCATTGCCAAGAAAACCCAATCCGCGAAATTCTAAAAACCAAAACATGATCCACCGAATGATCTTCATGTAAAATGGTAAAACTCTGAAAATTGATTTCACAAAAGAAGGAATGCTTGGATTCGGTTTAGCGATTACCCAGGCAGGAGTCCTTTGGAAAACATGCAAACTTTCAACTTCTTTTGCAATGATGGGTATAAATTGTAAAGCACTTGCTCCTGTTCCAACTACTGCAACCGTTTTCCCTTTCAGATCATAGTCGTGATCCCATTCTGAAGAATGAAAGCTTTTACCTTTAAAAGAACTTTGACCTTTGAAACTAGGGATGTTTGGCACATTCAATGGTCCCAATGCGGCTACGACTGTTCTGGCAGAATAGGGCTTCCCATTTTGATCTTTTAGTATCCAATAACCTTCAGATTCTTGAAATTTAGCTTCGATTATTTCAGTTTGAAATTGAATTTGATCCGCTATTTTATAATGGACAACAGATTTCTTGAGATAGTCCAGAATTTCTTCCTGTCCTGAAAAGGCTTCAGTCCAATCGGGATTTTGGTAAAATGAAAAAGAGTATAAAATGGAAGGGATGTCACAACCACAACCGGGATAGGTGTTATCCCTCCATGTACCACCAACTTCTTCGGCACGCTCAAAAACAATAAAATTGTTTCGGCCTCTTTCCATTAATTTGATCGCGGCACCTAAACCAGCAAAGCCAGCTCCAATGATGGCAACTTCATAATCGTAAACTTTTCCGCTTGAGTCCATTAATCCAAATTGAAAGACAAAATTATACAAAAATAATTAGACACTAGATGTTAGTTTTGTAAGTTCTTGTAAAATATTGAAAATGTTTTTCTTACATTACAAATAGCAGTCTAATGTCAAAATTCTAACATCAGTTAGTTATGAAACAATTAAAAAACAAAGTGGTTGTAATTACTGGGGCCGGTTCTGGAATCGGAAGGGCATTGGCATTGCAATTTTCAAAGGAATCCTGCCACTTGGCTATAAATGACTTTAACGAAGCCGCTTTGGATGAAACAATTTCACTATTGAACAAATCAGAAAGCAGAAAAGTCGTAAAAGCTGTTTTTGATGTTTCCGATAAAACAGCTTTTAAAGCATTTGCCAATAAGGTAGATAGTGAATATGGTCAGGTAGACGTTATGATTAATAATGCGGGTGTGGCTTTGGGTAAAATAAGTATTGATAAAATAGAATTAGAAGATTTTGAATGGTTGATGGGCATTAATTTTTGGGGTATGGTTTATGGAAGTAAATTCTTTCTGCCCTTATTGAAGAAACAAAAGGAAGCAGCATTGCTCAATGTTTCTAGTATTTTTGGTTTTGCAGGCATCGCTTATCAAGGCGCGTATTGTTCTTCTAAATTTGCTATTAGAGGTTTCACAGAATCCTTAATGCAAGAGTCGATGATTGATTTTCCAAATGTAACCATTCACAGTATTCATCCTGGAGGCATTAAAACAAACATCGCTGCTGAATCTAAAAATATTGATCCTGAAATGGATGAAGCGGAAGAGAAAAAGGTAAGAGAAAACTTTGAGAAAATGTTGGTCACTGCACCGTCTTCTATAGCAGAACACATCATAGATTGTATCCGAAAGAAAAAAAAGAGAATCGTATTTGGACATAGAGCCAAAGGCATAGATTGGCTCACGAGAATGTTTCCTCAACGATACCATAAAATGATAGTTAATGAAATAAAGAGTAAAGGAATTGGCTGAAATTGATGGTAGATTTTGAAGTCGACTTAATTATAAAAATGTTTTATATCGGGATTGTTATAGAGATGAAAAAAATGAAAAATGAAAGATAAATTTTTGCTTTATGGTGCGAATGGTTACACTGCAGGATTAATTATTGAGTTTGCTTCACAATATGGATTGACACCTGTTTTGGCAGGAAGGACAGCTTCGAAAATTGAACCGCTTGCCAAAGAAACAGGTTTAGATTGTTTGGTTTTTGGATTGGATGATGCCAGAAAAATTGAAGAGGCAATAGCGCCTTTTGATTTGGTATTGCACTGTGCTGGTCCATTTGTACATACGGCAAAGCCAATGATGAAAGCATGCATTGCCACAAAGACACATTATACAGATATTACTGGTGAAATTGAGGTTTTTGAATTGGGAAATGCTTTTGGTGAAAAAGCACAAGCCGCAGGAATTACCCTGATTCCAGGGACAGGCTTCGATGTCGTTCCAACTGATTGTAATGCAAAATATTTGTCTGAGAAAATGCCGGACGCCACTCATTTAAAAATAGCTTTCGCAAGCATTGGAGGACGACTCTCGCATGGTACGGCAACAACCATGGCAGAAAACTTAGGCAATTCAGGAGCCGTTCGCAAGGATGGTAAAATTATTCCCGTTCCCATCGGCCACAAGAATATGACAGTAGATTTTGGTGAAAAACAATTGTTTACCATGACCATTCCTTGGGGGGATGTTTCTACCGCCTATTACACCACGGGCATTCCGAACATCGAGACCTATACCTCTGTTCCGCCAAAGACAGCCTCTTATGCAAAAAAGTATCTCAAGTTCCTCAATCCAATATTGAAAACATCTTTTGTTAGAAATTATCAGAAGCGTAAAATAGATAAAAAGCCTGCTGGGCCAAGTCCAGAAGTTCGGGCAAAAGCGAAGTCTCTAATCTGGGGAGAAGTAAGCAATGAGAAGGGTGAGGTTATTAAAGCGGCACTTTCTTGCCCTGAAGGCTACACGCTTACGGCACATACTTCCCTTATAATTGCCAAAAGAATTTTGTCAGATGATTTTAAACCGGGCTTTCAAACCCCAGCTGGTGCATACGGATCAAATCTAATCATGGAATTGGATGGTGTCAAACGAGTGGAGATTTAAAGATCGTGAGCTGATGGTGATACCAATCTAATTGGGAAGTAAAGACAATGTTGGAAGTAGGCCTTTGTTTATAACAGCAAAGGGAAGCTTGGAGTAAGTAGTGTGTGAACCATCTGAATTCGAAGACCGAATACCAGCGAGCGCAGCGAGTTAAAAAAGATCAAAACAAGCGAACCCAACAGCCAACACCGAATACCGAATACCTGCGACCGCAGGGAGCCTATTTTACCATAAATTTCATCAAAGATTCAAAAATCCATTGCTGTTCTGATTTAACCATTTTCTCAAGCATTACATCTGCAGAAGAAGAAAATTTTCTCAATTCATTGACCATCTTTTTAAACTCTTCAGCTTGAGGGGATTCTTCCTGAATACCTTCACCAACTTCGGTCAGCATATTTCTCAAGGGTTCAAGCTCTCTTCTTTTTCGTTCTTTGATAACTTGCCTGGTTACTTTCCAAATATCTTTTTCTGCATAGAAAAATTCTCTTCTTTCACCTGAAATATGTGTTTTTCTGATCAAGCCCCAATCAATCAAGGCTCGTAAATTCATATTCGCATTGCCTCTGGAAATATTGAGTTCTTCCATCACATTTTCAGCACTCATGGGTTCGGCAGAGACTAAGAGCAAGGCATGTGCCTGAGCCATGGTCCTATTGACGCCCCATTTAGAGCCAAAAGTGCCCCATTCCTGAATAAACTGCGTTTTTGCTTCTGCAAGTTTCATAATACTACTCTAATTGATTGAGAATTTTTTGGATATGTCTTTCAATAATTTCTGAAAGTTCAAGCTTGTCTCGAATATAACCAAATAAACGACACTTTTGTTGCAGAAGTCGAGGAAATACATCCTTTTAGCCCGACTTTTGCTACATTTTTATTCAAATAACATCTAAACGGGATGCCAAATGCTTTGAGAAAACAAAATCAATTTGACTCTGGCAAGGTGGGGCTTGTCGGTCCAAAACCAATCAGTGGATCGCATATTACTCTGTAATCTCAAATTTTTCTGTATCTTTTCGAATCTTATTCATTTTATCTTATATAGAAATTAATGAAACCAATTAAATCCGTATAGTATAGAGGAATTTTACAATTTAATTATCAAAACACATTGTATGCAAAAAATAGGATTATTTGTACTAGTAATTGGTTTATTATTTTCTGCTTGTTCTAGTAGCTCTGGGCCAAGAAAGAAATCTCTTCCTCAGTCTGCAGGAAGAATTGATGAAATTGTAGTGGTTGTAGAAGATACTTTGTGGAATTCTCCTGCTGGTGATAGTCTAAGAGCATTATTGTTGGAAGAATATCCAGGTTTACCTCAAGCTGAACCACGTTTCGATATTTCACAAATAGATCCCAATCGGATCGTTCCTTTGATGCAAAGATCGAACAACATTCTATATGTTACAACAATGGATCAAGACAATATGGTCAGCCGAACAGTGAACAAGCAATTGGAAAAAATGACCAAAAAAGTCGATTATCTTTTTACTGCTAAAAATCAATGGGCTGAACCTCAACATGTAACTTATTTGTTTGGCCAAAATGAAGCTGATTTAATTAAAATATTAAGAGAGAAAAAAGATTTTATATTAAATCGATTGTATGAAATGGAGGACAGAGTTGCCCTGAGAAATGCCTATGCTTCAACAGTAAGCGAAAACCTAACTAAAGATTTAAAAGACGGATTAGGGATAGACTTTGATATCCCAAAAAGTTTTCGGTTTGTTAAAAAGGAAGATAATTATTTTTGGGTGAGACAGGATTTGCAAGGAGAGGTGAGCAATATTATGATCTATGTTCACCCTTACGAAGTTGCTGAAGATTACAACACAAGTCTTCCTTTGATTGCTAGAAACATCATGGGTAAAGGTTTTACAACGGACACGCCCGATTCATATATGATCACAGATAGTCTTGCAGGAACTTTTCAAGAGGACATAAATTTCAATGGCCTTTCTGCAATTGAAACAAGAGGCCTTTGGAGAATGAGCAAAGATTATATGGGGGGACCATTTGTGAATTTTTGCATCAATGATGCAAAAAATCGTCGCTTAATTATTTTAGACGGAAGTGTATTTGCACCTCAATGGGGAAAGCGTCGTCCAATTAGAAAATTGGAAAATATGTTTAGAAATATGAAACTTTAACTTCTTGTTTTTGCTTTTCGTAAGTTAAAAGCAGAAGAGAAAGTAATGGTGTAAATATGAAATTTTACATTTGTTGTTGCAATTTTCAGCAAAACCTTTTAATATTGGGGGAATCATACAAATGTATATCGATGAAGCCCCTAATCACTATATTCTTTTTTGTACTGTCTTTTTTTTACCCTCAATTTTCATCAGCAGCACTTCCAGTTTGTCAACAGGTGGGTGCACTAACCGTCGCTGCTAATTGCGACAATGGTGCCGATGTTTTACTGGTTAAAAATCCTGGAGGGGAGTTTTTTGAATTTTCAAATGCAAATGATTTTGGATTTTCGCTGCTAGAAGGACAATACATATCCTTTGATTTCGAAAATCTTTCGACCAATCCATCCTGCAGTGAGGCGGATTATGTGGTGGATCTTACTTGCATAGAAGCCTTGCCAATTCCTACTTGTGATGTAAGTTTGACTTTGACAGAAATAGATTCTGGAGATGAAGCCACATTGGCTTTTGTAACCAATATCGATATTGAGTTTTCCTCTTCTTATTTCAACCTATTCCAATATTCATTTTTTGTAAATGGAACACCTGAATCTGGTTATTATGATTCTGGTATTCAGGCCTTTGTTTTGGAATTTTCTGGATACCCTTATGCAAATGGTGAACCCATTGAAATTGTACTAGTAAATGACAGTCCTGTTATAGGTCCATATTGTTCGGATATGCTTGAAATTCCTGGCATCTCTGAAGAGGATTAT
>CALBCY010000147.1 GCA_937927195.1 uncultured Chitinophagales bacterium | reverse complement strand
ATGCAATCTCACCAGACTCAGCTCCACATGGCCCAACAGGATCAACTGGAACACAACCAAAGTCAGCATCATTGTAATCTTGATTAGCACCCAATGCTACAGTATAGCAAGAAGCAGTTGTTATTGTTGTGCTAGGAGAAGTAGCAATACATACTACATAAGTTCCAGCAGCTAAACCAGTAAAGTCATAATTTCCTTGACTATTAGTTGTTGCTGTTGCAATGTTGTTTCCATTTTCATCATATAGATAAATAGTCGCTCCAACTTTTGGCTCATCACCAGCATCAAAGATACCGTTACCGTTAGCGTCAAAGAATACAAAGTTTCCAATGCTTCCGTCATCTGCAGGTGGCGCTAAGTAGCAACCAAAGTCAGCAGTAACATAGTTTTCATTTTGACCTAAAGAAACAGAGAAACAAGAAGCTGTAGTAATAACAACATTTGGATTGGATGAAGTTGCAAGACAAACTGTATAGTCTCCAGCATTTAATCCACCAAATGAATAGAATCCGTCATTATTTGTAGTTGCAGAAGCAATGTTGTTTCCGTTTGCATCATACAAGAAAACAGTAGCACCAGACTTTGGAGTATCTCCAGCATCAAATACACCATTGTTGTTGTTGTCATTGAATACAAAGTCTCCGATGCTTCCATTATCAGGAACATCGATGAAGCAACCAAAGTCAGCAGCTAAATAGTTTTCACCATCACCCAAGTTTACAGTATAGCAAGAAGGTGTAGTCAAAGTAGATGAAGCATCAACAGTAACGCATACTGTGTAAGTTCCCATAAATAAACCATCGAACAAGTAGTTTCCTTGGCTATTGGTAACAGCCGTTGCTATTGAAGCACCTGTTTCATCAAACAAGGTAACTGTTACACCAGCTTTTGGAGTATCACCAGTATCAAAGATTCCGTTTTCGTTGGTATCGTAGTAAACTAGATCTCCAATGCTTCCTTCTAAAAGGAAGAAGCAACCAAAGTCAGCAGTAGTATATGCTTCACCAGCATCTAAATCAACTGTAAAGCAAGTTGCTGTTGTAACGACAGTTGAAGGATTTACAGAAAGACAAACTTCGTAAGTTCCTGGAGCTAAATTATCAAATATGTAGTTTCCATTAGCATCAGTAGTAGCTGAAGCAAGGAAGTTACCGTTTCCGTCATATAAGAATAAAGTTGCACCAACTTTTGGCTCATCATTATTATTGTAAATACCATCTGCATTAAAGTCGTAGAATACAAAGTCTCCAATTGAACCAGTTTGATTACAAGTTTCAACAGTGATATTTGCTACAGCAGATGAAGAACATCCGTTTAAATCAGTTGCAGTAACAGTAACCTGGTATGTTCCAGGCATTCCCATTGTATAATTGTTTGTAGATCCAGAAGAAGCACTCAAAGAACCTGCACTAGCAGACCATGAGTAAACCACACCAGCAACTGAAGAACTAGCTGTCAAAGCAATTGAACTTCCAGAACAAATTGTTCCTGCGTCTGGAACCAAAGAAACATCAGGTCCATTTGCCAAAGTTGTTGTTGTTGTAACCAATGAGTCACAACCAGCAGCATTTGTAAACGTTTCAGTAACAACTCCTACTTGTGAGGCATCACAAGTCGTTGCATTGATGTTAGTTTGATCACTTGGTAATAATGTAGTAATTGTCGTAACAATACTATCACAAGATGCTCCTGCGAATGTTTCAGTTACTGTTCCAACTTGTGAAGCATCACATGTTGTAGCGTTTATTGTAGTAGTCGTAGATTCTCCTAAAGTAGTGGTCGTAGTAACCAATGAATCACAACCTGCAACATTTGTAAATGTTTCTGTAACAACTCCTACTTCTGCAGGATCACATGTCACAGCTGTTAAGTCTGTTTGATCACTTGGCAATAATGTAGTAATAGTAATAACAACACTATCACAAGATGAACCAGCAAAAGTTTCAGTAACTGTTCCTACTTCTGCAGGATCACATGTTGTAGCATTAACTGTTGTTTCTGTTGATTCTCCTAAAGTTGTTGTTGTAACAACCAATGAATCGCAACCAGCAGCATTTGTCAATGTTTCTGTAACTACTCCTACATTTGCAGGATCACAAGTAACAGCAGTCAAATTAGTTTCAGATGATTCAGCTAAAGTTGTTGTTGTAACAACCAAAGAATCACAACCAGCAGCATTTGTTAATGTTTCTGTAACAACTCCTACATCTGCAGGATCACAAGAAGTAGCAGCTATGTTGGTTTCAGATGATTCAGCTAAAGTTGTTGTTGTAACAACTAAAGAATCACAACCAGCAGCATTTGTCAACATTTCAGAAACCATTCCAACTTCTGCAGGATCACATGTCGTAGCAGAAACCATTGTTTCTTCTGAGTTAGCTAAAACAGCAATGTCAACTGATTCTTCTGAAGGATTTAAACAAACATCTCCTGCAGCATTAATTGCTTCAGTGAAATTGTCTCCAACCGCAACAGAAAGACCATCCTGTGTAACGTAGTTTAAACCATAAGCTGAATAAATTCCTGATGGTTGACCAGCAAAACTTCCACTTTCATCAATTCCAACAACGATACCATCGCTGTTAACTAAAACATAAACTTGAGTAAACAAGATATTGTCTTGGAAATCTTCACCAGAAATACCAGTAATCGCTTCATCTTGACAGAAAGTAGTTTCATCAGCCAATACAATACCACCAAGAGCATCACATTGTTTAACGCAATCTAAGAAAGTAGTATCAAAAGATGCAGAACATCCAGCTTGATCAACTACTGTTAAAGAGTATAGCTCACTAGATGAGTTGATTTCAACAAAGAAGAAAGTGTTTCCTCCTAAATCCTGAAAATCTCCGTTGTTAACACTAACAAGGTAATCTCCAAGGCCACCGTCAAAAGACCAAGTAACCAAGTGAACTCCTGTCTCAGGGTCACAATCATCCTCCAATGAAATATCAATAGGACTGTCACTTACATTAATTGCAGCACAATCTCCATTTTCATCTCCGATGTCATAACAACCACCTTCACTTGAATTCGTAAGAAAATCAGGTAAAGAAGCACCTACAGCTGGAACTGCACCATCTTCAGTAACATAGTTGTATTGGTACAAGCAATAAGCGCCTGAAGCCAATGAACCAAAATCACCGTCCAAAGAAACAGCAACAACATTGTCAGATGCATCTGTCAATATGTAAGCTTGTGAAAAGATACCATTAGAAGAGGCAAAACCTTCAGCAGAAACTGAAACAGCTTGACCTTCACAATAAGTACCTCCGTCGTTTACTCCTACTAAGGTACCAGCCTCAGCATCACACAATTTAACGCAATCTTCAAAAAGTTGCTCGAAATTAATAACACATCCCGTATTAAGATCTGTTACTTCTAAAGTGTAGGGATCATTAGAGGCTGGGATATCGGCAAAAAATAAGCCGTCAGTGGATTCTGCAGTTCCTCCTTGCGAAACAACTTCATAATTTCCGGTTCCCCCAACAATGGAGAATGTAACACTGTGAACATTGCTCACATCATCACATTCATCCTGAAAGATTTCAACTCCTAAATCTTCGCATTGAGCACTAATTCCCTGGCTAATCCCGAGAAAGAATGCTAATGAAAATAAGAAAGCAATTGTAGAACTGATTTTCATAATAATTATATTAAGTGGTTTTAATTTGAATATTCTTAATTAACGCAGCAAAAGCCCTGACACAAATATCAGGGCTTTTGGTGTAAAATTACTCATAAATTTTTGAACTTCTTACATATTCAATCATTCCTTTACAAATTTTGTGGATAAAATATCATCAGAACTAACAATAGTTAAGAAATATGTACCAGCTGAGAATGATCTCAAATCAATTTGATGACTTCCTGTCCAAACAAATTTGTCGGATTTCAATAATTTACCTGAAACATCGTACAATTTCAGTTCAATTTGGTCATCAATTTCACTATCTAATGTAATATTCAATACTTCTTTGGCAGGAATTGGATATAGAGCCAATTGGCCATTTCCAGCATTTCTGCGCAAAGTGATTGTATTATATAGGGTTTCATTACCGTATATATCAACTTCAACAAGTCTATAGTAGCTTAACCCATCAGGAGCATTTCTGTCCATTAGATTATATTTGATCTCAACATTACTCATGTAAGCTGCTTCAACCTCTCCTATAGCTTCGAAGTCTTGTCCATTCAAAGAACGTTCAACTCTGAAAAGTTTACTTTCTACTTCAGTTGCTGTAATCCAGTGCAATTCGTTTCCGATTGCTTCAACTTCACCATAGAAATCTACTAATTCAACACTTGTTTTAGAACAATTGGTTACTACTATGGTCACACCTTCAGTACATCCGGCAGCATCCATAATATCAAAGTTGTAAGTTGTGTTTTCAAGAATGTTAACTGCGATTACTTGATTAGTGTTGAATGTACCATTCAAGTCTCCTGTCATTGTTAACAAACCACCAGAACCTCCAGTGACTGTTATTGTGACTGGGTAATTGAAGTCATCGTCACATTCTTCACCAACTTCTACTATAACATTAAGATCAGCACCAACAACAACTGGCAATCCGTCCGAAACATCCCAACAACCAGAATTCGCTAAATAGCTAGCAAAGAAGTCCTGACCAATGGTTGGCATTCCGTTGAAATCTCCAACATTGTAACTGAAACTATAAACGGTGTAATTGCCATCTGGAATTCCAGTAAACACACCACTATTCACGCTGATGTCAACGATAATGTCGTTTTGATCAGTCAATAAGTAGATGTGGTTTGTAGATCCACCTTCATAGAATCCATCAGCTGTAACTGAAATTGCACCGCCTCCACAAATTGTGGATGAACCAGAAACAAAGTAAATTTCACCAGACTCAGCCTCACAACCTTGATCTGGAACTATTCCAAAGTCACCCAAATTGTAATCCTGCCCAGCTGCTAATTCTACAGTATAGCAGGTAGGAGTGGTATAAGTGTTGTTAGGGTTTGTTGCAATACATACAACATAAGTCCCAGCATCAAGCCCTCCAAAGTCATAATTACCTTGGGCATTTGTAACAGCTGTTGCTATGTTGTTACCGTTTTCATCATATAAGTAAATCGTAGCATTACCTACTGGCTCATCACCCGCATCAAAAATTCCGTTTCCATTGTTGTCATAGAATACAAAGTCTCCAATACTCGCATCAGCTATTGGTGCGCAACCAAAGTCCGCAGTTAAGTATGACTCACTAGATCCCAAATCAACAGTATAGCAACTTGGTGTAGTAGTGTAAGAATCAACCGATCCAGCTAAACACACTTGGTATACTCCTGGTTGCAAACCTCCAAACAAGTAATTACCAGAACCATTTGTAACAGCAGTTGCAATATTGTTTCCTGCACCATCATATAAGTAGACAGTTGCATTAACCTTAGGCTCATCGCCAGCATCAAAAATTCCGTTTTCATTCGAATCAAAGAATACAAAGTCTCCGATTTGACCGGTAGGGACAGACATACATCCAAAGTCAGCTGTTAAATATTCTTGACCTTGAGCCAAATTGACTGTAAAGCAAGAAGCCGTTGTTACAATTGCATCTGGAGAAACTGCAAGGCAAACTTCATAAGTACCAGCACTTAAATTACTGAAAATATAATATCCGTTTGTATTGGTAGTCGCAGCTCCTAAGTAACTGCCATTTCCGTCATATAAAAAGACAGTGGCGTTAATCTTAGGCTCATCTCCAGCATCAAAAATTCCATTGCCATTGTTATCGTAGAAGACAAAGTCTCCAATACTGCCAAACAAAATTGGCTGACAACCAAAGTCTGCACCAGTATAATCTTCACCTGGACCTAAATTGATTGTATAACAAGTCGCTGTCGTATAAGTCTCAAGACTTGAAGTCGAAGTACAAACTTGATAAGTTCCATCTTCTAAACCATCGAACAAGTACGAACCACTATTATTAGTTGTAGTTGATGTGATTAAAATTCCATTAGAATCATACAATGAAATAGTAGATCCCGATTTAGGATCATCTCCTGCATCATAAACGCCATTTCCATTGTTATCAACAAAGGCTGTGCCTCCGATTGATCCTTCAACTATTGGAATACATCCAAAGTCAGCCAAAGTATAATCTTCACCTTGAGCCAAATCAACTGTAAAGCATTCAGCTGTTGTGATGATTTGATCTGGAGACAATGAAATACAAACAGTATATGTTCCAGCATTTAATCCATCAAACAAATAATTACCGTTTGAGTCTGTTGTTGCAGAACCAAGGAATACATTATTTGAATCATATAAATAAAGCGTAGCATTTGCTTTTGGCTGATCGCCTTCGTCAAAAACACCATTTTCATTGAAATCAAAGAAAACGAAATCACCGATACTTCCAGTTGGAGGTGTACAAGCTGGATCAGATGCCATAAGAACATTAATCTCAATAACATCAGAAGCTGAACAGAAACCATTGGTCACTGTAACAGTAATGGTGTACAATCCTGGCGAAGAAGCAGAGAAGGTCGTTACTGGCATATCTGTAGATCCAATTGAACCTCCATTCGATGACCAAGTGATAGAAACATTATCACCTGTTGTATTGGCTGTTAATGTAGCCAAGCCATCTATCATACAAATCTGAGAATTATTCGTTACAGCATCAACTGTTGGAGCTTCATTAACTGTTACATTATAAGTAATCAATAAATCGCAACCTGCAGCTGAAATGGTAACCGTATAAACACCACCAGCTGTTATTGAAATAGATTGTCCTGTTGAACCATCATTCCAAACATAATCATATCCGGCAGGTGCAGAAATAGTAGCTGGCAATTCATCTGAGCAATAGCTTAGATCAACACTTGCTACCTCATTAATTCCATTGAATGAAACATTGTAGTCTAATGTTTGAGAACATTCACCAGTGCTTATAACGACAGAGTAAACTCCAGTTGTAGAAACAACGATGCTTTGCTCTGTTGTGCCATCTGCCCATTCGTAAGTATATCCATCAGGAGCGGTCAATGTTTGAGCAGCACCACCATCACAGAATACGATTGGATCTGGAGCAGGCTCAGCAGGACTTGGTACAACTGTGAAATCATAAGTCAATTCCTGACTGCAAACGCCGTCTGAAATAACGACTGAATATTGTCCTGTAGCACTGACTTCAATTGATTGTCCAGCACTACCATCAGCCCATAGATAATTGTATCCATCAGGTGCTGTCAATGTAACTGGAACATCTGTATCACAAGCTACTACAGGAGCAGGCTGTGGTTCATTAATTGCAACTTGAACATTTACATCATAAGTTAATACTTGTGAGCATCCATTGCCATCAGTTATTGTTAAATCAAAAGATCCAGCACTTCCAACTTCGATTGTTTGATCGTCAGAACCTTGAGACCAACTATAAGTGTATCCATCAGGACCAGTTAAGTTAATTGGTAAACCATCAGAACAAACATCAATTGCATCTGGAGCATCTTCTGTTGGCGCAGGATTGATTGTAACAACAGTCGACGCTTCACCCGTGCAACCAAATGCATCGGTTACTTCAACAGTAATTTCATACATCCCCGGCATCATCATTGTGAATTCCGGAGCTCCACTTGAAGCATCGTCAAATGATCCTCCAGTAGCAGTCCATGCGTATGATAAACTTGCATCTCCATCTGTAGTAAGACTTACAGAAGTACCCATACAAACTGCAGGGTCGATAGGATCAATTGCTATTGAAAGATCAGATCCAGCTACTACAGTAGTGCTTGCTGAGTTAGTACAACCATCCATATCTGTAACCGTTACAGTATATTCACCAGGAGTTGTTGCATCAGGATTTTGAGCGTCTGAACCATATCCATCAGGACCAACCCATGAATAAGAAACAAAACCATCTGCAGAAGTCAACTCAATGGTTTGACCAGCACAAACTGGACTATTACTCATTGGTTGAGGATCCGCTGCTGCAACCACAGCAATCGTTGCACAATCTAAATTTAAGTCAAAGCAGATATTCTCATCGATCGACATTAAAGCATCTGCAACAACATCACCAACTGCCAATGGATTTCCATTTTCTGTTACATAGTTTAAAGGATGTACGCAGTAGATACCAACTTCCTGAGAACCGAAGTCTCCAGTATCGCTGATTCCAACAACTACACCATCCGCATTTACTAATAGGTGTGTTTGAGTGAAAACAATTGCAGCTTCAAATCCGTCGCTACTTACTCCATTTACAGATTCTCCTGAACAGAAAGTAGTTTCAGTTAATGTTATTTCACCAGCAGCAGCATCGCAAGCTTTCACACAATCTTCGAACAATTGAGAGAAGCTAGAAGTACATCCTGTAATTTCATCTGTAACAATCAAACTAAAGTCTGTTCCAGAATTAATTGAAGTAAAGTAGAAAGGATTGCCACCCAATGATTCAGAAGCACCACCATTGACGCTTACAGAATATTGACCAGATCCTTGAGTGAAACTAAATGTAATGTCATGAACATTTGTGTTCTCATCACATTCGTCTAAAAACTCTATTTGAATTGGGCTTTCTGAAATTGTAATTTCAGCACAATTGCCATCTGCATCTCCAAGATCGTAACAGAAGCTAAATATATCTGTTAGGAAAACTGCAACCAAAGTGCCAACTTCAGGAAGGATACCATCCTCTGTAACATAATTGTATTGCCAGATGCAGTAAGTTCCATCATCCAGGTTACCAAAGTTACCATCTTCAGAAACGGCTACAATTGTTCCGTCTTGAGAAAGTATGTATGCTTGAGATAAGATTCCGCCACCAGAGATAAATCCTTCAGCACTTACAGAAACAGCTTCACCTCCACAATAAGTATTGGCAGGTGGTAAACCAACCAATTCTCCAGCTTCAGCATCACAAGCTTTCGCACAATCACCAATAGGAATGGTAATGCTTGCAGTACAACCTGTACCTACATCTGTAACATCTAAAACGTAATCGATTTGTGGGTTTCCAGAAACTTCATCGAAGATGAAGTTAGAAGAAAGAATGAAAGGATCACCTCCATTCAAAGAAACGTTGTATTCACCAGAGCCATTCAATACTTCAAAAGTAATTTCATGGACACTTGTATTGTCATCACAATTGTCTTCAAAGATTGTCAAAGCAAGATCACAATCAGAAGCTCCTAATGATAAAGCTGCGCAAGCAGCTGGATCATTTCCAGGGTTCAATTCATAACAAGCTTCATCAGAAAGTGCTGCTAAAACATCGCCAGCAGGAACTCCAATAAACCCAGTTGGGAATGCCACTTGAATTTCAGCGAAAACCGCAACCAATGCATTGAAAGAATGTACACAATAGTTTCCATCAGGAATATTAGGGAATACACCCGTTGTAGATACTGATTCTATTACATATTCAGGGCCTTGTGTAAGAATGAACAAGTTAATGTATTCAGGGCTTGTATTATTTCCTTCCAAAGTCAATGCAACATCAGCACCAGATGGAAGGTTACCTGCTCCTACAATTGTACCAGCAGTAGCTTCACAAACGACAGTGTTTGCTTCTATAGTTGCATACCAACCATCGTGAGCTCCAAAGTTATCATCCGTAGAGAATACAAAGATTAAGCAATTTCCAGGAGTTGAAGTTTCAATCACACCACCATTTGGTAAATCAGTAACATCACCACAGAAACCACCATTAGTATCTATACCACCTTCGAACAAGATATCCGCATCAGAAACCATTTGGTTTCCATCAACATCTTCATATATTTCTAATTGATCCCAACAACCTGATGCTGATCCCACTTCCACATCGAATTCAAGGAAAGTCATCAACAAAGTTTGTCCCAAGTTATCAGGACAGATGACTGTTGTATCAGGTGCCCCTGTAATTCCAGGGTAAACCTCATCCGGACCACCTTGGTCAACAAAGATTCCACCAACGACAGCTTCGTATTCACATGGAATAGTTACAGTAGCATCTGGATTATAGTTTGAAGCCAAAGGATCCAAACAGCCAGGGATTATATCAGCAGTACAAGTTACAGTTGCAACAAATCCTACATCAGTAACTGAACCATCAGAAGTAAACTCAACTGTCAAACAACCAGAGTCACCGGTTGCAAAAACATCGGCTGGTATTCCAGCTCCAGTATAAGTAGCCAAAACTGGTGCAGCTACATCAGTACCATCATAAATGGTAACAAAATCAAAATTATTTTCAATATCGAATTCAGAGAATTGAATCAATACAACTTCTCCAGCTTCTGGATTGTCTGGGCAAATAGTCCAAGCAATGTCAGCATTGTTCGCGTAATTGTTCAATGGTCCACCTGGATCAGTGATTGTACCTCCACATTCAACTATGTATTCACAAGTACCATTGTCTGCAACTGCATCTGGATTGAAGTTAGAAGCAAAAGGATCTGTACAACCCAATACTGCAAAATCAAAATTGATGCAGAAGTCTCCTTGTTGTCCACCATTACCGTCAACAACTAGGTAATATGTAACACCCACTTGAGTTGTCAAAGCAACTTGAGAAAGGTTAAGGGCACCACTAATATCATCACCAGCAACCTCAGGACCATCACAAGCACCTTCATAAACTGCCATTTGGCTATTGGTTAATGGATTGAATGCTCCTTGGCAATCAATCGCAGAACCTATTATATATGAGTTACCGTCTCCTTCAAAGGTAAAGTAGACTGTATTGTCCATTGAACCATCTAAGAAACATTCAGGAGCAGTTTCATCAAGACTTAAAGCATCTTGATTTGTGAATGGACCATTTGATACTCCGTCACCAGTGTTAATAGAAATTGCGTTTACACAATCGCTGTTGGCAGGAGGCATGATTTGAGAAGCATTGATGCAATAGTCACCAGTTGCACCACTAAAGCCATCTACTAATAAGTAATAAGTAACTCCAGGTTCTGTAGTGAAAATAATTTGAGACAATAAACCGTCTCCGCTATCATCATCACAAGCCAATTCAGGACCACCACATTCTCCTTCAAACAATGTCAATTGTGTATCTGTCAATGGAGAGATCAAACCATCGCAATCAACTCCTGTTGAAATTTGGTAAGCATTTCCATCACCAACAAAAGAATAATAAACGGTTGCTTGATAAGCATCGTCAAAGAAGAAACATCCTGCTGTCACTACTTCTTCTGCAGAAGCTGTTGCATTGTTGTTTGATAGTGGACCATTAACTGCTCCATCAAAAATATCGATTGGTGTGGCATCAGCACATTCATCATTAGATGGTATAACATTTGCAAATGCATTTAAGCAGAATTGCCCGTCATTTCCATTGAACCCATCTATTAATATATAGTAAGTTGTTCCTGCTGTCGTGATAAAATTAACTTCAGACATGAACCCAGGGCCACCATCATCATCACAAGCCACCTCAGGACCATCACAAGATCCTTCATGAATTGTTAATTGAGTATCTGTATTTGCATCAAGAATTCCTGAGCAAGTATTTGAGGTTCCAAAAGTATATTCTAAACCATCACCAACGAAGGTGAAATAAACAGTATTGTCTAATCCAGTTTCAATCCAACAAGAACCAGCAGCAACTAAATCAGTTGCAGTAGCGCTTGCATTTGAATAAGGTCCGTTAACGGCATCTAAAACTATTTCAGTAGCGTCTTCACAGAAATCATTTTCTGGAACACCACCTGAAGAAAAGGCAATACAGAAATCTCCACTACTTCCATTCCAACCATCAACCAACAAGGTGTATTCTTGGCCTGCAACTGTTTCCAATGTAATAGAAGACAATAAACCAGCACCTGAATCATCATCACATTCAATTTCATCACCATCACATCCACCTTCCAAAAGTGACATTTGAGTATCTCCGTTAAGATTATCCAAATCACAATTATAAGTTTGAATTGTATATTCATTTCCATCTCCTGTGAATGTGAACCAAACTGTAGATTGGTATTCATCGTCACCGAAGAAACATCCACCTGTTACAGCTCCATCATCAACACTTGTTGCACCTAAGTTGGTGTATGGACCGTTGATAACCTGATCTCCGACTGTCAATGCAATTGCATCAGGACATTCGTCATTTTCAGGAATTGGAGTCACTGGGCAAAGATCAGAAGCCAAGCCTAAAGTAGCAGGATCAATTTCCAAAGAACCTGTACAGGTTGGATTATTTGCACTTGTATAAGTTACAGTAATTATTCCACCTGTCAAATCGGCATCAGTCAAACCAATCAAAGCAATGGTAAGGTTATTTACAACCAATGGATCAGTTGCTGTAGGTGGAGCAGAAGAAGTATATAAAGAACCACCAGTTGTTGTAATCTCGTAAGGAGAGTTGATTGCATCATCAGATAATGCAACTGCAACAAATACTTCTTCTGGAGCAACATTGACACCATTCCAGTCCAAAGGACAAGTTGGGAATGGGAAACCAATGATGTCAAAACCTGTACCAATTGTTCCTTGAACGAAAGAGAAGAAAACTGTACAAGGGAATTCGCAAGAACCATCATCTGCTGTTGCAGCTGAATTATAGTTCAAAGCACTTGGATCAGTACAACCAACTACCGCTTCTGTAAAGTTCAAGCAGAAATCACCAGTAGCAGTTCCAAAACCATCTACTACTAATATATATGTAACACCAGCTTCCGTTTGGAAAGCCATTTCACTCAATAACGAAGCATCTTGATCGTCATTACAGTTTATTTCAGCACCATCACAAGCACCTTCATACAAGGCTATTTGTGTATCTGTTAAGTCATTTGTACCATCTGAACAATCATTTGATGTTGTCAAATTATATCCGTTTCCGTCTCCAACAAAAGAGAAATATACAGTTGCTGCAAAAGGATCATTGTTAAAGAAACAACCAGCACCAGCAATTTCACCAGACTCCGTTGCGAAATCATTTGAATATGGACCATAAGAAAGTCCATCTCCTAATGTAATCTCTTCTGCATCTTCACAAAGGTCGTTTGCAGGAGGAGGAGCGATAACTGATTCAATACAGAAATCACCATCTGCAGCATTAAAACCATCTACTAGTAAGTAATAGGTTACTCCTGCTTGAGTAGCAAAGAAAACAGTTGACAAGAAACCGTCGCCGCCATCATCATCACAAGCTACTTCTGGACCATCACAAGACCCTTCAAGAACCAAGAACTGAGTATCAGTATTAGGTTCTGCACTTATTCCATCACAACCAATTATAGAAGTGAAGCTGTATTGACTACCATCTCCTACAAATGAGAAGTAAACAGTATTGTGGAAAGTTTCTTCTATCCAACAAACTGGTTCGTCGAAATCTTCAGAAGCAGATGCATTGACATTGGTGTAAGGACCATTCACTGCATTTAATTCTATTGGAATGGCATTGACACATTCATCGTTTGCTGGTGGATATTCACAAGAACCATTGTCAGAAGTCGCACCTGGGTTGTAGTTGACAGCTGTTGGATCAGTACATCCTTCAATGTCCAATTCTGTTTGACAAGAAACAGTTGCTGCCCAACCAGTATTTTGAACACTTCCATCAGAATTTAAAATGAATGTCATACATTCATCAAAATTACCCGAAGTGAAAATACCATCTGTTGGAAGATCAGATACATCGTCTCCACAAAATCCGCCGTTATTTCCAAGACCACCTGCAACAGCAGTTCCGCCATTGCCATCAGTGTCTGTTCCTAAGATTATTTGAAGATCATCGAAACAACCAGTAGTTCCCAAATTCTCTACTTGGAATTCTGTGAAAGTAATTACTAAGATTGTTCCTGCATCAGGACATATAGTGTATGTTTCATCTGAAACATTGTTTTCATAAGATCCATCAGTTCCACCAGTATCAGTGAAGATGCCACCGCAACCAGGTACACAAGAACCATCGTCTTCTGTAGCTGTTGCATCATAATTAGCAGCAGTTGGATCAGTACATCCTAAAATATATTCACATGAACCGTCTTCCGTATTGGCATTCGGATCATAATTTTCTGCGATTGGGTCAGTACAACCAAAGACAATTGCATTGGCATCCTGACAAGTAATATTGGCTTCCCAACCTGGACGAGTAACAGAACCATCAGATTCAAAAAGGAATGTCAAACAACCACTAGCATCCGAAGACACAATAGGGCCATTGGCAACCAAATCTCCAGTTCCTGTAGGAGTTGCATCATTCAAATCCCAACACCATTCATCCAAACCACCTGGAGTGGTAATAATTGGAGCGGTTTGATCAGCCCCATCATATATGGTTAATCCATCGAAACAACCTGTTGTTCCAATGTTTTCAGTTGAGAAGAAAACAAATTCAACTACTGCTAACTCCCCTTCATTCTCAGGACAAACAGTTACCAATTCTGATTCATTACTAGCATAGTCACCATCTGGTCCACCAGTATCAAAATAAGCTCCACCACAACCAGCAACAAACTCACAAGAACCATCGTCTTGGGTTGCATCTGGATTATAATTAGAAGCGATCATATCTGTACAGCCTAGAACATATTCACAAGTTCCATCATTGGTCGTAGCATCAGGATTGTAATTCTCAGCAATTGGATCTGTACAGCCAAAAACAATTGTGTTTCCATCGATACATGTAACATTGGCTTCCCAACCTGGACGAGTAACAGATCCGTCTGAGCTAAAAGTAAATGTTAAACAACCAGAATCATCTGTAGAAAGGAATGGCCCTCCAGCCACAGGATCACCAGATCCACTAGGAACAGCATCATTCAAATCCCAGCACCACTCTGTTGCATCTCCATCAGTATTGATAGTAGGGAATGTATTGTCTGGACCATCAAAAATGGTCAATCCATCCCAACAACCAGTTCCACTATTTTCAGAAGAGAAGAAAGTAAACTCTACTTGAATAACCTCTCCTTCATTGTCTGGGCAAAAAGTAACTGTTTCATCTTCGTTAACTCCATAATCACCATCAACTCCACCTGAATCTACATAATCAGCACCACAATCTGACCCCTCGAAAGTACATGAGCCATCATCAATGGTCGCAGTTTCATCATAATTCGTAGCAGCAGGATCTGTACAACCTTCGATAACCTCAGAAATACAAGCAACATCAGCAGTCCAACCATCTTGGATGGCAGATCCATCTGAGAAAAATGTAAAAGTTAAACATCCATCGGTTGCTGTAGAAGTAACAACAGCACCAGCCAATTCAAGACTTGGGTCTGCTCCACCTGTACAATAAGCTCCTATAGATGGGAAGTCTGTACTTCCACCATCAAATGCTTCAAGATAATCCCAACATCCAGTTCCATTAGAACCAGAACCTGTTGAAGGTTCTACAGCAGCATCCTCTCCAAAAGTTACCTGAATAAACTCTCCATCAACAATTGGACAGAAAATAATGGTATCTCTTTCAGAACTTGAGTATTGCCCATCTGCTCCACCTGAGTCTAAAAATACATCACCACAATTGACTGCTCCAGCTCTAAAGAGCGTGAAAGGAACATTGTAGTCACCAAAAGACCCATTTTCCAATTTGTCAACTGGATCATTTGTTGGATCGTTAAAGTTTGTTCCTGACAAATCCAAAACGGCTCCTTTTTCCGTTCCCATAAAACTAAGGGCCGGAGAAACATCTGGTTTTAAAATGTCAAAACAAATCGTGTTAATTGATTTCCAAGAATCTGAAAATCCAGGACAAGCAAACTCTACTTCAGAGGTGCTTGGGTAATTCAGAACTACAGTGAAAATAATTTCACCTGCAACATCTCCATAAAAATTATGAGCTCCGTAAGGTGCAATACCTGATTCTGAAGCAAGATTGTTACATTCATCAGAAACAAAAACATTGTCTAATAAATGCGAATGGTAAGCTCCAACTTGAGGCTCACCAATTTGACTATTTCCAGAAAAACTCAAAACTGATTCATCATAGGACAACCGAACGGACCCAGAACCGAGAAGCTCAGCGCCATCGCTGGTATTTAATTGAACATCAATGCAATAGTGTTCATCTGTGGAGAGGTTCTCATTACCTGCAAACTGATAATTTACCGTTTTGGCATCAAGCTGAGAGCTCAATCCAAACAGACAGAATAACAGGAAAAGAACAGATTTTGTAGATTTTTTTATCATAATGCTGTATTTACTTAAATTTCATTCCATTTAAAAAATATCATAGGACAACACAAAACAAGTTAATAAACTCTAGTCTTTGCGCCACAATTTAAGAAATTCTATGGAAATATTATGCATAAAAACAGGATAAAATCCTTTTGTTTTAATTCTTAATTGACTGATGATCATCACATTTATTTATCAATTAGTTCAATATTCACAAAAAATACCATATCTAAACCAAATTTGGCCTTTAAAATGTTATTTTTTTGAGCATTCATTTCATAAATCCAAGCTGTTCAAATCATTCATTTTCATTTTTTAAAATTCGAGTTACAAGGTCAATCTGTCGTCAATCTGTCACAAAATATTTTACAGAAATGACAAAAAAAAGCCCGATTCAAGAAGATCAAGACTCTTGAATCGGGCTTTGCATTTAATTTTATACTTTGTATTAAATATTCATTATCAACTTTTTAAACATAAACTATCGCACTTCAAAAGGACCCAATTTTGCTTTGTTATCGTACCAAACATCGTAGTCAGTTGTCTGAACCACCCCATCCATGTTTCCATCTCTTTGACTATAAGTGTAAAGAGTGGAAGGGGATAATTTCCAAAAATCATAATCTGTCACTTGAATAGATGCATCTGAAATAAAATCTCCTGCATACATGCCATAAAGACCAGTGTCAATATTTTTTAGCTGTTGTGAGGCAAAGGCTGAATTTTGATTTTGTGTAAAATCGTAAAACATTTGAGCAGCCGCTGTAATTGGACTCGAACTTATAACATCCAAGTGATTCCTGTGCCTGACCAAAATGTGGTAATCTGTTCCTGAACTTAAATTGTTAAAGGTCAAATCACTGATTCCATCAGCACCAACCAAACTGCCATCAGATAGCAGCAAGCCTGCCTTACTTTCAACCAAAACAGTTCCGTAAGAACCTGTCAAGTTTGGAGTTCCATATCTTATTTCAACCAAAACCCAATCTACTGCGTTGGTTGGGAATGCACCTGAAACAGTTTCTGTACCGCTATAATTGTAAGGAGCGGCATTGTAAGGTTGATTTAATGGAATCAAATTGTAGAATAATAAGTCAGTTTTCATGCCGGAAAGGTTTTGCTCATAAGCCCCCTCCAAAATAACTTTAAGCTCAAGTTGTAGGCCTGGTGTTACACAATTCTCAACAATTACCTGTTGATCTACAACACTACTGCAAGTACCAATTGTCAAGGAATAGCTAATTGTTATTGGATTGCCCCACATGGCTGATGGCACCATTGATGGATCAAATGTATTGCCTGAAACTCCAGTGCCATTGAAAACACCACCGCTGGTTGTCGGAACAAGATTGATTGGCCCGTCTTGGGTGCAATAGTTGGTATTTAAAATATTAAAAGAGGCGTCAGGATCACTATCGACGGTAACATTTATGATGTTCGATTCTTGTGATGCACATGAATTCGCATCAATTACTTGCACTGAATAATTTCCCGAGGTGGCAACCATGACACTCTGAGAAGAGGACCCATCCGACCACAGATTGTTTGAAGGAGCATCAGAACTTAACATCACATTAGATCCTTCGCAGAAATTAGTTGGTCCATTTGCACTGATTGTTGGTGTTGCGGGCAAAGGATTAACGTTCACCGAAATGATGTTGGATTGATTAGAAAAACAACCAGAAACATTGCTTATCTGAACAGAATAATTCCCTGATGCATTGACAATAATGCTTTGACTAGAAGAACCATTGGACCACAAGTAACTCGAACCAATAGAACCAATAGAACTCGTGAGAACAACTGTATTGCCTTGGCAAAAAGTAGTTGGTCCATTGGCAGAAATAGCTGGAGTGGCTGGCTTAGCAAGCACTTCGAAAAGCATTTCTTTGTTGTCGACGTTCAATCTATCAATATCAGCACAAACACCGTTGTTTGAAATGTCCTGTTGTATTTGCTGCACTTCTACAAATCCTGACAAGTAAGAACTCACAGAAGGATTCGTATTTAAAAGATCGTAAGATAAGCCCCAAACCAGATAAGAACCTGTTGACAAGGTCGTGGTATTAAAGTCTCCTGATGTATTGGAGGATATTATCGTATAATTTGGTGGATTGTTTTGACTGAGTACATAAGCATAATCATGTCCTGCCCCTGGATCATTTTCGGAAGGGTCAGTGTAACTTGTTCCGAAAGCAGCAAGGTCATCGCCTTCGCAAATCTCAATAATTACTGCAAGCCCTGTCGGCTCTGTGAGATCACCAGCATCAGCAATGGGGTTTGGACAGCAATTATAATCCAAAGCTGCATCCAAAACTATTGTTGTATTGTTTACAAACTGAACACTAATTGTATCTGCCCCATAACAAGGAGCACTGAAAACCACCTCATAAATTCCACAATAAGAAATCCCAGTAGAATAAGCGCCCAATATATTTGTAGTAGCCTCTTCATTGGAATAAGTCAAAACATCTATGCTGGCTCCACTTATAGGATTTCCAGTTTGACTATCAGTAACCGTCCCTTCAATTCTTGAAGCTGGATTGCAATCTGCCTCAAAAACATGAAGGCCCATTTGCCTATCGGAAGCAACTATTGTCCCTGATGGAAAGTAAGGATAAACGCCCCAACAACCACTATAACCACCACCAGAATTTGGTGAAGTATCGTAGTGTTCCACCTCCACCAAATTAGAAGGATCGGAGAAATCAACAATAACCACTCCTGAGGTATAATAGCTAGCCACAATGTAATTTCCTTTTACAAAAACATTGTGTGGCGTAACATTGGTTCCGGCAAAACTTTCATAATTATCAAGATAAATTATATTGTTCAAATCGGAAACATCATATGTGTTTATTCCCAATCCGTCATTTCCACCAACTTCATCGACTACGGCAAGTGTATTGCCATCTTCAGACAACCAGCAGGCATGAGTAAAATCGCCAGGAGTCGCTTGTAAAGCCAAGACTTCATTAGCAGTAATCACACCATTGGGCAGCGAGGCCAGACCAGAAACATCGACAGCTCCGAAGGTCCCATCATAAATATGACTGGTCCACATCGTGTCTCCTCTAGCGTAGCCATCGTGCACATAAGTATCCCGTCCTCCAATTACATTATATCTGGGATAAAAGCCTATATATGGTGGATTGGCAGGATTGGCTGCACAATCAATTATAACTGTTCCTCTATTGGTAGTTGCACCAGGAAGATTACCAGTACAAGTTGCTCCAAATAAATACCCCTTACCAAATTCATCTATATAAATATTGTGGCTATCTGTGTAATTCACTCCCAAGGCTGAGTTGGTTGTTGAAATATTTGATGTTGCAGGATCAGGGGTAATACCAGACATATCGATGATCAGCAATCCTCCACCTACATTGGATTCATTCACAACATAGGCATATTGATCCCAAGCCTTTAGATCTCTCCAAGTGGTTGAAACTCCCGGTATAAATTCAACTTCAATTGGGTTTGCTGGATCTAGGATACTCACAATAGAAACCCCATCCGTTTTTCCCAACAAAACATATTCTTCACCATTGGGAGCAGTATAGCCCCAAATATCGTTTAAGCCTGAGGCTGAAGGAATCGTTGAGAGCAAAGTCATTTCAAGAGGATCAATAACCACCTCGATGGTATCTGTTGAAACACAAGCATCGCCACCAATTATTTCAAGTACATAAGTTCCATCAGAATCAACTTCAGGCATAGCTGTATTTGCACCTGAAAAGATGTTTCCATTTATTGTAGTCCAATTGTAAGAGATGGTTCCCACTCCAACCGAATTACTTCCATCAAGAGTGGCAGTTTGTCCATCGCACAATTCCCCCATTTCTGCAACTGCTTCACAAGTTATCCCCAAAAAAACCAAAGCTCCTTTAGCTAAAGAAGAATTATATTTACCACCAACTCTGCTGTCGGGTTTGGTAGCATTGCATTTCATTTCACCAATAGCCAAATCAATTTTACTATTGCTTTTTTCACCTAGGTCAATTCCAATATCTACAGGGTTGTTTTTTATCTCTAGAAATGAGGCATTGGCCTGAAGAAAACTGTGTATAAAAAATAACGAAAACAACAAAAGTGTCTTAAAAGACTTAACAAGTATTTTTTTTAGCATTGTAATTTTATTAATGATAACATCAGCAAACAATAATAATGAGTTGGTTTTTGAGATTTTTGGTTTTTGAGATTTGACAAATTGTAATTTGAACAACAACAAAAAAAAATCACAAATCTCAAACCCAATTTGCCAAACCAGAATTGCTAGACTGTAAACCTTGTGCCTTGTAAAATTCTTTCATCAAAGCCACCTAATAAATATACCTAATATACGCAGCTAACAAGGCATTGGATTTTAATAAAATGAAGGAATGTCTTTTAAACAATAGTATCTGAAGCCAAAGCAGAAGAAAACAGAAAATTATGGAGAAAATATTCAAAAAAAAGGAGCTAATGCCAGACCTCAAATTTGACTAATATTAATCAATCAAATTTTATGTCATGCATCAACTCCTCTAATTAACACTAAACTATTACTGGAATGAATTACACAGCGTAAAGATAAGGCAGACTGTCGAATACAAATCGCACAAAACAGCTTGTTTCTTACGCTTCCAAAGCGTTTTATTAGAAAAAAAGGAATTTATTGGCAAAATGTAGTTTTGGAAATCAAATATGATTAATATGAAATAATTTATTTTACAGAATCCTTTTCATCGAGATAAAATCCCCATATTTGCAGCCTAAACCGGATAAAAATTGGATTTCTATAGCCAAACCGACTTTTTCCGACCTGACTGGTTACATCAGTTATAAACTAATTTGTTTTGGCATACTTAAAAGCGTGAATGAAAAATGGCGGGAAGCACCTATACTCTTACTATAAAATCTTTGACTAGAAATACTCAAAATGCAGTAACATTTGGTTTTGAAATTCCAACATCCCTGAGAAGTGAGTTTGATTATGAACCGGGTCAATATTTAACACTTGAGCTTGAAATTGATGGAAAAAAAGTTCGAAGAGCTTATTCTATGAATAGTAGCCCATTGATGGATCCTTATCCATTGATTACGGTCAAGCGTTTGAAAGGTGGTTTGGTATCTAATTATATAAATGACAATTGCAAGGTCGGTGATAGCATGGAAGTCCTAGCTCCTTTCGGCACTTTTGTTCCACAAATGAGCTCGTCTAACAAGAAACATTACCTTCTTTTTGCTGCGGGAAGTGGAATTACTCCTGTCATTTCAATATTAAAATCCATTCTTAATTTTGAATCAAATTCAAAAGTTTCCTTGTTATATGGCAACAGAAACGCAGAAAACATCTTGTTTAATAATGAATTGAGCCAATTGAATCATGAGTATGATGGAAGATTTGTATTGAAACACACGCTTTCTGATCCTCAAGGTACTTGGAATGGTTTGATGGGTAGAATTGATAAAATAAAGGTCAATTCATTTATTGATGGTTTTGCTGCTGATGACTTAGCAAAAGAAATTTTTGTTTGTGGTCCTGGTGAAATGATTGATACTGTTATTTCAACCCTGAAAGAAAGAGGCTTCCAAAGCGATCAAATCCACAAAGAGTTATTTTTTATCGAAGAAAAAGAACAAAGCGCTGAAATTCAACAAGTAATAGCTGAATCTGGTAAACAACAAATTAAAGTAATCCTTGATCAAAAGGAACATCTGGTTGAGGTAAATCCAAATGAGTCTATTCTCGACGCTGTTTTGGATGCCAATGTTGACGCGCCTTTTTCCTGTATGTCAGGAGCATGTGCCACTTGCCGCGCTAAAGTAATTTCAGGAAAAGTCCTCATGGACGATGACGAAGTACTAAGCGAAAAAGAAATCAGTGAAGGATATGTGCTTACTTGTCAAGCTCATCCTGTAGAAGGTGAAATCTGCTTGAACTATGATGTTTAAGTTTAAAAATCATTGATTCAGGGTGGTTTGTGAAGCTTAGGAAGCTTAGAATATTAAGTTTAGAATGGTTTGTGTTATGAACACGAAAACACTTAGTTACTAATAGTCACGGAGTTGGGTGGCTTATGACACAGACCATAATTAGAAACCGAAAGCAGAATTCCAAACCACGCAGAAAAGTCTCTATAATTCGCACTTTCTAACCAAAAACGCATCGATCTTTAACTTTCCTTCTCAAATCATGTAAACAATTTTACTAT
>CALBCY010000146.1 GCA_937927195.1 uncultured Chitinophagales bacterium | reverse complement strand
GCCAATGATTTCTTGTCGATTCAATAAAATCTTCAACCACATAAATTTTCAGAGGACCTTGGGAAGCATTACCCGAAAAATTATAGCTTTCGGCACAAGGAAATTCGGCATCGCAGGCAAGATAGTTTCTCGCAGTTTCATTGTAAAATGCCATACGTTCATACTGGCCTTGAGTAAACATATATTTGCAATTTGAGCCAGAATAAGACATAATGTTCGAAATGGGAGGCTCATAAGTAATTGAACAAGCATCAACATACGATCCAGTGTAATAACAATCTGCATCAACTTGCCCAAAAAGATCAGGATCTGCAGCTGTATCACACAATAAATCCCCAACCTGATGGCAATTGAAACAGGTATCATTTGGTTCTCTTGTTACATTTTCAAATCCATTGTAACCTTCATGGGTATGATACAATCCAAAATAGTGACCCAATTCGTGGATAAGCGTTTTGCCTAGTTCGACTGCAATATTTACTACAAAAATATGATCGTTTTGACTTCCTGGAAAAGTAGCAAATCCAGCTACGATGCTCCAACCGCCGTCGGCGTGATTTTTTGTTAATGAATTGACAAAATAAATATTGATTACATTTTCCACCTTGTAAGTATTTGTAAAATCCTGCAAATTGCTGGTGATAAAATTATAATGATCATCGTCATAAATATAGTTGATTCCACTCAGTCCGCCACATAAATAAAACTTGATATTCGAATTAGCAAAATAGTTGTTTGCCTTGTGTATTTCCACGGCTAATTCAAAATCGGTAAATACACTACCAGATGAATCACTCTTGTTTACGACGTGCAACTGTACTGGAACATAATCCAAAGTACATCCTGAAGCACTTCTCGTATTCCTATTAAAATCAGCAAATTGCTTGTCCAACTTTTTCATAAAATCGGCTTCTTTTGGGCCTAATTCTGTTAGACACCCTTCCTGTGCTTTTGAATGAATTGTCAAAAACAGAATAGGAATTAGAAATATAAAAAAGTAAAGATTTTTCATTCGTTTTAGATTTTTTGATGAAATTAGACGCTCTACTTATATAATGCCGCGATTAAAAATTGCAAGTCCTTTTTTCAATCTACAAGAAACATGTCAATCCCCAAAAAAAGGTCAAAACCACCCATTTCATTGATATAAAAGGAAGGAAACAAAAAAATAAAAAAATATTTTTTTTAATAATTTTGAACAACAGCTCTCCGCTTTTCAAAGCTCACACATTCCCCTTTATAAAGCGCTCCCATAGCGCTTACAATACGGTTCACAATACGGCTCACAATAAGGCACACAACAAGAATCTGGTATAAGCTTTCATAATTTATCCTCAAACTTATTCTTAGACTTCGACTTCAACTTATTATATTAGCATTTCACTAATTATGAAATACTGTACAATGAAAAACAAGCTGCCTATTGTTTTCTGGAGTTTCTTATTCCTTATAGCCTCGCAATCAAACATTTATTCACAATCAGCTAAGTTTGATTCACACGATTGGTGGTCAGTTAACCACCTCAATTTAAGTATGTCTCAAAAGGAGCCAATGCCAGATGCTTCGACTAATCAAGCAAAACATTTTTTATCTTTTAAAAAAAATTGGGTCATTGAAGCTGAAGGACTGATCAACCATCACCTCAAACAAAACTCTTTACAAATCGAAAGCCTGACAGTTGGCGAAAACAATTTCAATGGCAAGCATGTCCTGACTATAAATGTTGCTTTCAAACAAGTGCAAGACAGCGACAGACACAATCAGGCCAATATCATGGCTTTTGTTTATACAACGGACAGTCCAGCCAAAGATTTATCAAAAGTTTGCAAAGAAAAGCTCAATAAGGAACTAATTGCCTTTAAAAAGGATTGGAAAGTTTTAGGAAATCTAAAAGGAGAAATTGAAAACGATCAACATCGGATTGAATGGGCTGGAGTAATCGGCGTAAAATAGCATAACAGAAATTAAGCTCTATTCCTGATTTGTTCATTCGTTCGATTCTCTTTTAAAGTTTTAGCTTTTAAAGCAAGGATGCAATGCAACAAGAAGAAAAGGAATTACGGGAGCAAAAGTTCGACGACAATAAATCTATCTTTGCCTTTCTCAAGAGACTCGTTGTTTACAGTTTCACACACAAGAAATGGTTTTGGGGCTTTACCTTGTCTATAGCTGTAGTCGGTCTGATCGATGGTATTTATCCTTTGCTTTGGATGTACTTCATTGACTATGCAATTGTACCAGGTGTACAGGATTTTGTGGAGTTGAGTAAAACTGGTTCTATTGATCAAATGGATTACAGCAATATTTACAAATATGCTGGTATTTTTCTATTTAACATCATCCTATCCGTCATTGCCGTTTACATCTTCGTTTTATGCGCAGGAACCATTCAAGAAAAAGTACTTTTTTCTCTGAGACAAGAAATGTTCGAGAAACTGCAAAGGCTTTCTTTTTCATTTTATGATACTTCACAAAGTGGATGGTTGCTGTCCAGGATCACTTCAGATGCCGACAAAGTATGCAGTCTGCTCGCATGGGGCTTACTGGATTTAACTTATGGCCTAACCGTTATTTTAGCTTGCTTGATTTCCATGGCCTACTTCGAATGGAAGCTTGCCCTGATTGTTGGACTTTCCATTCCCCTTTTAATTTTATTGTCTATTAAAATAAGGCTTTTAATATTGAAATATTCTCGTGCTTCGAGAAGGGTTAATAGTGAAATTATTTCAAAATTCACTGAAAACATCAACGGGATCGAGGTTAATAAAATTACCGCTCAAGAAGAACGAGTCAGCCAAAATTTCAGAGAACTCAGTGAAAGGATGAGAAAGGTAACCTACAAGGCAAGCTATTTTTCTGCAATGTACAATCCCCTAGTAATTTTCATTGGCTCTCTTACTGGAATCATCGTTATTTACATGGGTGGCAATCTGGTGGTCAGCGCAGGTTTAACCATCGGAACTTTCGCAGCATTTTTCCGTTATGCGACTAGAATTTTTGATCCAATTTTAGAGATCAGCCATTTCTACGCCATGGCCCAAAGTTGCATGTCAGCAGGAGAACGAATCTTTGGTTTGCTGGATGAAGAAACAACGATAAAGGACAAGCCTGGAGTGGATGATTTTGAACGAATAAAAGGCGCCATCGAATTCAAGGATTTAATTTTCAATTACAATCCCGAAAAAAATGTTTTAGACAATTTCAACCTTAAAGTGAAGCCTGGACAGTCCATCGCAATCGTAGGACCAACTGGTGAAGGGAAAACCACCATTGTCAATCTCATTGCCCGATTCTATGAACCTGTTGAAGGACAGCTTTTGATTGATGGAATAGATTATCGAGAAAAAACTTTAAAGAGTTTGCGAAGCCAATTGGGAATGGTATTGCAAGATCCACATTTATTTGCAGGATCCGTTCGAGACAATTTGAGATTCGCAAAACCAGATGCCAGTGACGATGAAATTTATAAAGCCCTTGAAATGGTCGCTGCTCAACATCTATTTGAAAGATTGGAAGAAGAAGTGGGTGAAGGCGGTGAAAGACTATCCATAGGAGAAAGACAATTGATTTCATTTGCAAGAGCCATCTTGTCCAATCCTTCTATTTTGATAATGGACGAAGCTACTTCCTCAATCGACACACTTGCTGAGGCGAAGATTCAAGAAGGCATTAAAAATATATTGAAAGGAAGAACGTCTTTTATCATTGCTCATCGTTTGTCGACCATCAAAAATTGCGACAGAATTTTGGTAATCGGAAAAGGCAAAGTTGTTGAAGATGGATCGCATAAAGAGCTGATGCACAAGGAAGGAAAGTACTTTGATTTGTATACAAGACAAATTAGAAAAGTGGAAAGTTTGGAAGCGTCAATTGGGTAATAGTTTAATTCTATGTGTTCTATGTGTCCTATGTGGTTCAAAATTAGGAACCACATAGGGCACATAGTATTTTTCAAATCCTTATTCACCATCCTCCGCTGGATTCATCATTTTACCCAAGAAAGAAATGTTTCCATTTTGAGTTTCATAAATCGCAAACAAGAAAGGTCTGTTGGCTGTAAAATATGGTGGAGCATTGGGATCTACTGAAGTTACAACCACCTCCACAGATGTAACGGCGGCGGCTTCTGTCCCTTCTTCATTTACTTCCACAAAAGTTTTTTGCAACACCTTACTGATCATTAAACTCAGGTCTGCAATATTATTCAGCTCGGCTCCATTTCTAAACGCCGCCTCCATTCCCAAATTCATCAGTGCATCGTTCAGCGTCTTTTGATATTCAATTGTAAATTTGGGAATGCTTACATTCACTTCTCTCGCTTGCATGTTTACAGACAACTCTTCCCACTTTTCTGCTGAAAACTGTTCTGTAAATTCATTGATGTCCACTCCATAATCCGGTAAGACTATTCTCATACTGTATTTTTCATCGCCATAGGGCAAATCAATGGCTGCAAAGTCGTCCCCTTTCAAATAGTTAAAGCTTTCTTTCTGCTTCATGAAATCAACATCAACCTGACTTTGATCTGTCTTGTAAAATGCTTGATTGGCTGTGGCACTTTCATCAAACTGAAACTTCCAGGTTCCTTTGAAATAAATAGCATTGATCAAGTACATGATGGCATCTGAAGGAATGCTTTGGACTATGCTTTGAATCTTATCTTGTGTATTGTCTGCAACCCATTGATTGATTTCATCTTTGGCCGCCTCATTGAATTCCAATTCTTTTACCTCGCCATCAAAATACTCTTGATTGGCATTGATAAAGTTTGGCTTCACTGGAATTCCCTTCCTGTACCAAATGGAATTGGCAATGTCCATTTCAACCATGGGATCCAATTCATCGTAATAATCAATCAGACATCTGTATCCTTGATTACTCTCCGCCAAGGTCATTGGATCAATAGACAAACAAGTTTGCATTTCGGAAAGTGTATTCCCTAAGGCTCCATTGGTCGTCATGCCCAAAGCCAAGGAAGCACTTAAAGGCGACAGAAAAATATTCTTGTCAGCTTCTTCCGAAGCATGCACTTCACCGAAAAGGTTGAAAGTAAATTGCTTTTGGGCATCCAACATATCAGTAAAGACATCTTCGCATTCAGGGTCCATGCTTGTAATTTCTTTTGGATCATCTTTATCGCAGGCAACGAAGGCCATCGTTATAAATAAAATTAATACATTAAACTTCATAATTTATGATTTTAAAATGGAGCATATCCCGACACTCGCATAAATTGTTTTAACTTCTATCTCAATTTATCAAAACATTTCAATAAAATTCAATTCGAATTGCTATCAGAATTATTACGAAAATAATCACATAAGCGTTGCTTTGGCTCCCTACAATCCAAAGTTTTTATCCATATTCTCCTTTGCGACTTTGTGTCCTTGCGTTTAAAATTAAGACCATTTGATACATTCCATTTAATCTACTTAATAAAAGCAAGCCATTTCTCACAACCCAGCATTTACTGCTGATATAGAACCAAACAAGTAAAGATGAGCAAGACAATTTTTTACCTAGGCAACTTAAATGAAGGAGATAGTTTACATTTTGAAATCTTGACAGTAGAAGGACAAGGACTTTTTTATATCTATAATGAAGACAGTGTTTTCAAAGAATTCGGAAATGTAATTGGTGAAGAGTCAGATCATTGATGCATTTCACAATAAGCCTAGCTTTTCAAACACCAAATAAAGCACAATCACCACTACCAATGAAGGCAACATATTCAAGACCTTAATTTTCTTAAGTTCAAGAATGTTCAATGCCAATCCCAATAGCAAAATTCCACCCACTGCGGTCAACTCATTGATCATTGCTTCGTTGAGAAAGTTTGAAATGTAAGAAGCCAAAACTGTAATTCCTCCCTGAAAAAAGAACAAGGGAATGATGGAAAATAAAACACCTATGCCCATTGCCGAGGAGAGCGCGATAGAAGAAAAGCCATCCATCACAGATTTTGTATAAAGTAAGTCAGAAGATTCTCCCAAACCCTCTTGTATTGATCCCAAAATAGCCATTGGTCCAATACAAAACAGGATAAATGAGGTGAGTAATCCTTCTGTAAATTTTTCGTTTTTTGACTTTATTTTATGTTTCAACCAGTCGCTCATTTGCTCGAAACGCGCCTCTAATCTTAGCATTTCACCCAAAACAGACCCAATTATCAAACTAAAGACCAAAAGCATGAATTGATTGTCCGTTTTTAGACACATACTGAAGCCAAGAAACAAGGTGAAAAGTCCCAAAGATTGAAAAACAATTTTAACAAATCGCTCCGGAAGGCTGTTTCGAATGAACAAACCCAACAGACTGCCTAGCAGTATAGTAGCGACATTGAACAAGGTTCCTAGCATAAAATAACAATTTGTCTTTAATTATATATCGCAAAGATGATGTCTTAGGAGAAATGACAAAGAAAATTGCAAACAATTCTGTATTTTGCATACAAGTTAGTGAAGTTCAAAGTCCAAATTTTAAAATGCCAGCTTTAATTGGAAATTTTGGATAGAATTTTGAATAAAATTAAGGAAGTTTAGATCATTTTATTTTACAAGAAATCAGGATCCTGTAGAATAAAATTTTTTGTTTGAAGATGAGTAATAAATAAACCATTATGATTAAAATTAGTAAGTTATTTTCTAGTATTTTATTGATAATTTGTTGCCTATATGTCCAGATGAACGGACAAGATGCTATAGATTGTCAAATTTTGGGGACAGATGAGGGATGTGATGATACTGAAATGTGTGTCACCCTACAAGTAATGGGCGTCAATGATGCTACTTTTCTTGGTTCTAGTTCAATTCATTTATTGTATGATCCAACAGTGGTGGCCTTTGCGGGAAGCACCTTGGATAACGGTTCCGCTACAACGGGCTCCTACACTTCCATTAATTTTGATGACCAAGCAGGTTCAAGCTTAAACCCTGATTGTCTTCCTCCATTGGGCTTTGGAATTGCCCCCTATTCTTCTCATAGTTTTGACGGAAATATTCCCGGCGAAATTCTGATTACAATGGTGTTGGAGTTTGTTACGACTGTTTTTGTCGATAACAGTGTTGATCCTCCTGTAACAACAACTACAAGATTTGCTTGTCCATCAATAAACAATTCCTGGACGGATGTTTCAACCATTTGCTTTGATGTACTGGATCAGAATGGTGATCCAAACATCATGTTCGAAGGTGCTGAAAATGGACCTGTAACTCCTGAATTTGAATCAGGTACTAATTTCAACAATGACTTTGACGAACCAGATCAAAAATATGAGAATGGTTCTTTTACAGATCTAAACACCTCTTTCACGGTTCTTTGTGTTGGAACTGTAATGGGTTGTACTGACCCAACCGCTTGTAACTACGATCCTGAAGCCAACGAAGAGGACGGAACTTGTACTTTTGCAACTGATTGGTTTGAAGATATGGATGGAGATGGCCTTGGAAACCCTGCCGTTTCTCAAACGGCTTGCGACCAACCTACAGGATATGTTGCCAATTCTAATGATGATTGCGATGGGACATTGGATTGTGCTGGTACTTGTAATGGTACAGCATCAGTTGACGCTTGTGGAGTATGCAACGGAGACGGAAGCTCTTGTCTTGGCTGTACAGATGCAACAGCTTGTAACTATGTTCCAACAGCGACCATCGACGATGGCTCATGTAATTTTGGAATAACGGAATGCCCTGATCCTTGTAATGATGTTTTGGGTTGTACCAATCCAATAAGCCCAAACTACAATGCCAATGCTACTTGTGATGATAATTCTTGCGTAATTGAAGGTTGTACAGACCAAACAGCTTGTAATTACAATCCTGAAGCCAATTCGAATTTTGGATGTGATTATGGAAATGCTGCCTGTACAGATCCGTGTAGCCCAGTAGTTGGTTGTACGGATGTCACTGCCTGCAACTATAACGCAATGGCTTGTGTGGACAATGGTTCTTGCATTCTTCAAGATGGTTGCACAGATGCCACTGCTTGTAACTATGATCCAACTGCCATCTGTGATGACAGTTCTTGTGATTTTGGAAATACGGCTTGTCCTACTCCATGTAATGTTATATTGGGTTGTACAGATAATACTGCTTGTAATTATGATCCAGCTGCAAACTGTGACGACAACAGTTGTGAATTTGCTCCTTGCAATCCTGGTTGTACAGACCCTTGTGCTTCAAACTATGATGCTACCGCAGATGCAGACGATGGTTCTTGTAACCCATACGATACGACTTGTAATACCGACTGTACTATTGGTGACATTGAAGTGTGGGATGGAACAGCTTGTGCATGTGTTGCGACATTGACAAGTGTTTCTGGTTGTACAGACATGAATGCTTGTAACTTTAATACAAATGCCAACTGCGAAGATAACTCTTGTAGTTATGGTGAAACAAATTGTCCTGATCCTTGTAATGCAGTTTTGGGTTGTACCAATCCACAAGCAAGTAACTACGATCCTGCGGCAAACTGTGAAAACAATACTTGTATTGTAGAAGGTGGTTGTACAGACGCGACGGCTTGTAATTTCAACGCCAATGCGACCTTCGATGATGGTTCTTGTGATTTTGGAAATACTGCCTGTCCAGAACCATGCAACGTTATCTTTGGATGTACAGATGCTACGGCTTGTAACTACAATGCTGCTGCTACCTGTAATGACAGTTCTTGTATTCCAAACACAGATCCTGGAACTTGTAACACAGATTGTACAATAGGAGATGTTGAGGAATGGAACAGTTCCACTTGTAATTGTGATGTAATTACAGTTACAGTGGTTGGATGTACCGATATGACAGCAAACAACTTTGATCCCAATGCGAATTGTAACAGCGGATGTACTTATACATCAGGATGTACAGATGCGACTGCATGTAACTATGATGCAACAGCAACGATTGATGATGGAACTTGTGATTTTGGCGATACAAATTGCCCAGAACCTTGTAATGTTATTTATGGCTGTACTGATATGAATGCTCCAAATTACGATCCTGCTGCAAATTGCGATACAGGCTGCGATCCCAATCAAGGATGTACCGACCCAATAGCTTGTAATTACAATCCTATAGCAACTTTAGATGATGGCACTTGTGATTTCGGTGAAACGGAATGTCCAGATGCTTGTAATGCTGTTTTTGGTTGCACCAATGTTGATGCTGAAAACTACGATGCTGCAGCCAACTGTGATGACTCAAGTTGTACTTTTGCTTGTGTTGTTGAGGGCGGAACCATTGCTACAGATGATGTCACCACCTTCTGCATCATGGATGGAATTGTTGATGAAATCAATGTAAGTTCAACAGGAGCTTCGGGTGGAGATTTTGCTTACTTGGTTACCACTGGAGACGGTGTAACTATTTTAGCTGGGCCAACCACTCAATCTCAATTTGAATTTGACAATGCGATAGCGGGTAACTGCTTGATTTGGGGAGTTTCCTATACTGAAATCGATATTCCTACGGATTTGGTAGCGGACATAACTGGTTGTTTCGATTTATCAAACGCTATTGCAATAACAAGATTAGCAGCTGATGGCTGTACGGATCCTACTGCAAACAATTACGATGCGGATGCCATGTGTGATGATGCAAGTTGTACTTATGATATGGGTTGTACTGATCCTACTGCTTGTAACTATGATGAAACTGCTGTTGTAGACGACGGTTCTTGTAGCAATGATGATCCTGGAACAGGGAACACAGATATTTGTGCAGGCGATACCGAAGTTTGGAATGCTGCGACTTGTTCCTATGATGTTGATGCAGCTCAGGTTCTTGGTTGTACAAATGCTATAGCTTGCAACTATGATGCTGCTGCAAATTGTGACAATGGTTCTTGTGATTTGCCAAATGGTTGCATTGATGAAACAGCCAGCAACTACGATCCAACAGCGACCTGCGATGATGGTTCTTGTAATTATGCAATGGGCTGTACTGATCCAGATGCTTGTAACTATGATGAAACTGCCGTTTCTGATGATGGTTCTTGTCAATACGAATCAACCTATTACCTTGATAGTGATGAAGATGGATTAGGAGATCCAAATACTACTTTATTGTCTTGTGAACCAGTTGCAGGATATGTAAGCAATGGAGATGATCCTGATGATACTTGTGCAGGAGAATATGATGAATGTGGAATCTGTGAAGGTCCTGGAGCACCAATCTGGTATTTTGATGCAGATGGTGATGGTCTTGGCGATCCAAACAATACGATAACCAACTGTATTCAGCCTGCTGGATATGTAGACAATGGAAATGATGATGACGATTTTGCCATGTTCGACGTTTTTATAGAAGTGCTTTGTGATGTGGTTAACAATACTGCTACGCCAATACTTATTGCTAGTGGATCTGAAGGGGCAATGTTCGAATTCAAATATTGTGATGAAACTGATTGGATGGCTTTCCCATTCGACGAAGTAAATGGAAACCAAGTAGTTGTTCTTGAAAGTTTCCCTCAAGGTCAAGGGCTATGCGTTCAGGTTAGAGATCAAAATGATCCTAATCAAGTAGTAACCAAGCAGCTTCAAACCGTTGATTGTGTTACAACTGCAATTGAATTGTTAAGTTTTGATGGAATGGCTTTAGATAGAGTGAATTTATTGAAATGGCAAACGGCTTCTGAAAAAGACAATGCCAATTTCACAATTGAAAAATCTTATGATGGAATTAATTTCACGAAACTGACGACAATCAATTCTCAAGGAGATGCAAATACTGTTCAAAATTATGAAATTGAAGACGCTCAAATCATTGAAGGGAAAACCTACTATCGTTTACTTGCCACTGATTTGGACAATGTCACTAAGTTGGCTTCGAATGTGGTCGTAATTGACAGAAAAGGAGTAAATGGCTTTGATGTCCAAATTAGTCCAGTTCCAGTTAAAGACTTATTGAACATTAGCCTGCTCGAAGGAAACTTTGACCAAATAAAAGTTAGAATGGTCAACATAACAGGTCAAACTGTTATTGAACAATCTTACCAGAATGAAGGCGCACAGAACCTATCTTTGAAGGTTGATCAGTTGCCTTCTGGAACTTATTTCATAATTATTGAAAGCGGACAAGAACAAATTATCGAGAAAATCGTTAAAGAATAAGTTCGTATTTAATTAGTAAATTATTGAGTAAAAGGGTGGTTATTTATTTAGCCACCCTTTTTTTATTGGGTGAAATGAATCAACAACAATTTTGGTTATGAGATTACAGCCTTCAGGGCAAAGAACACTTTTTGATTTCAGCATCAAATTTGTTTAATAAAAAGGTTTGGTTTGGCAGTTGGTATGTCACCAGTAGTATGCCAGCCGGGACAGGTCAAGCTTGAGATGACGGATGGTTCGTGGTTCAAGGTGGCTTGTAACAAGTGAAGAGATACAACAAGTCTCCTTTCGACCGATGGGGAGAAAACTTGTTAGTGTCTATTAGTATCTAAATGAAAGGTCTAGGATGAATTTCATGCTTTTAATTAGAAGATTTCTCCTGCGTCGAAATGACAAATATGGCGAGGAAACAACAAGTATGGCGAATAAACAAATATAGTGGCGAATAGATGATGCAAAAAAATAATGTAGACAGGTCAAGCCCGAGATGAACTGTGTTAAGAAAAAAGGAAAAATGTATTCTTTTATTTTCTTTTTAATTTTAAATGATAATTCTCATCCCCTTCTATTCCCGATTTCATAAAACAAAAGAAAGCTCATAAGACCCAAAGAATGCCTTTTGTTGGTCTGCGTAAAAAAATGCTTGGGACCCAAGCAATAAAAAACAGCTATAATATTCCTTGTCATCCGTTTCTTTCTGTTTCTTTCTGTTTCTTTCTGACAATTCAACCGAACTATTGGATAACTTTCTTGCCTTTTTGCTTTCAAATTGCTTTAAGACTTGCGCCTATTATAAGAATAGGTTTATATTTAGGTTAGAAATAATCATACATAAAAAAATGATAAATAAAACATCTACTCTCTTATCCTTATTATTCTTACTCTTTTCTTTATCCCCTCAATTATCAGCACAATCGATTGATGTCAGAATAGTGGGAAATGAAACTGGATGCGAATCAGGAAATTATTGTACTGATTTGCAAATCAGAGGAAACAATGGCGCTGATTACATCGGCAATTCCTCTGTCTTGCTCTCTTATGATAATTCTGTTATTATATTCGATGGCATTACCTCTGGTGGCGGAACACAAACAACCGGAACCTATACTTCCGTTGGATTTGACAACAATATTTCAAATTTGGCTGAAGAATGCACCGTTGCAGGTGGTGGGGCAGGTTTTCCTGCCTATGCCGAGCACAGTTACGACGGTTCTGCCGTTCCCAATCAAATTCTCTTGACCTTGGTTCTTGAGTTTCCTACAATAACAGACAACAATGGTGTAACCACAAGGTTTGCCTGTCCAAGTATTGCGGATGAATGGGTTTCTATTTCAACCATTTGCTTTGAATTGTTAAATGCGGCCGGAAATCCCAATGTTCAAATAATGGGCGCTGAAAATGGCCAAGCAACGGGTTCAGGTACTAATTTCAATCCTGACACCAATATGCCAGAAGACAAATACGACAATGGAAGTTTGACAGGCTGGACCAACAGCTATGCAGAATTCTGTGATGGTACTTTACCTGGCCCTCAAAACGACAATTGTGATGATGCCATTCTTTTAGAGTTGCCAGATGCAGGTTCGATTTCTTACAATGGTGTTTATACCAATGTAGGAGCAACTTTAGAAGACATTGATCCTGTTAGTGAAATAGAAAACAGTCCGACCCAATGCTTTTTTGAGGATTCTTTCGGAGCAACACCTTTTGTAAATGCACCTGTTTGGTTCACACTAGTTGGCGACGGCAATGAATACATTATCCATACTTCTCAAGAATGTGGACCAAATAGTATTTCGAATGATGACTACATAAACAATGGGGATAGTCAAATGGCTATTTTCACTGGCTCTTGTGGAAATTACAATCTGATTGCCTGCAATGATGACGACAATGATGATTTATCAGGAATGATTGCCGGAGATAATTTACTTTCTGCAATATCCCTTCCAACCGCAGCAGGCGAAACCTATTATGTCTTGATAGATGGATTCAATAGCGTTACTGGTTTGTCATCAGGTGAATTTTGTATTGTAATAACAGAAGCGGGTGAAAATGCATGTGCTATTTCATCATCATTTTACGATCCCAATAATCCTGACCAAACGGGCTTGCAATTTGTTTGCAATGACGACAATGATGAAATTTCTGCCTCTTTCGCTTACTTTTCTCCTCAAGGTCCGATGACTTTGACAAGCAATGTTGGCAGCTTATCGACAACTGAATTAGTCGCTTCGGAATTGGCCAGTATCAACTTTACTCAAGCGGACATTGATGCTACTGATGGAACTTTTGAAATAACTTTTACCAGTACAATCGACCCAACTTGCTCTAGTACTTTGAGTGGATCTTTACCATCCACCACTGTTGATTTTTGCTCGGGATTTGCAGGATGTACAGACATGACTGCTTGTAACTTTAACCCAGAAGCAGAAATAGACGATGCTTCTTGTTTCTATGAAACAACTTGGTATCAAGACTTGGACATGGATGGATTGGGTGATATTGATGTGGCCATAATCAACTGTGAGCAGCCAGATGGATTTGTTGACAATTCAGACGATGAGGATGATCAGTGTGGTGGTGAAATAGATGCTTGTGGAATTTGTGATGGTCCGGGATTGATCACTTGGTATGAAGATGCTGACGGAGATGGTTTAGGAAATACAGTATCAAGCATTGAAGCCTGTGATCAGCCAAATGGATATGTTCTCAACGATGACGATGAGGACGATACTTGCGCTGGAACATTCGATATTTGTGGGGTTTGTGAAGGTCCAGGTGAATTGACTTGGTACCAGGATGCAGACGGTGACGGTCTTGGAAATCCGATTGCTGCCCAAGTGGCCTGTGATCAACCAGAAGGATATGTTGACAACGACGATGACGACAATGATGAATGTCTGGGGGAGCTGGACATCTGTGGAGTTTGTAATGGATCAGGCCCAATAACTTGGTATCAAGATGCAGACAATGATGGCTTAGGAAATCCAG
Organism: uncultured Chitinophagales bacterium; assembly: GCA_937927195.1. Classification (GTDB taxonomy): domain Bacteria; phylum Bacteroidota; class Bacteroidia; order Chitinophagales; family UBA2359; genus JAHDGP01. Next base: position 57,250 of record CALBCY010000146.1, on the reverse strand, counting down.
AGGTTACCCAATGGCTTTGCGATCAACCAGCAGGTTATGTTGCCAACTCGGAAGACGATGACGATACTTGTGAAGGAACGATAGATGAATGCGGTATTTGCAATGGTGATGGTGAATCAACATGGTATGCTGACGCAGACGGTGATGGTTTAGGTGATCCAAACATCAGTGTTCAGGATTGTGATCAACCAGAAGGTTTTGTAGACAATGCGGACGACCAATTCATTGATTGCAATGGTACACCAGATGAATGCGGTGTTTGCAATGGAGCAGGCATCCCAGAGGGCGAATGCGATTGTTCTGGAACACAAGCGAGTGTTTGGTTCCAAGACACAGATGGAGATGGCTTTGGTGATGCAAACAATACTTTAATCGCCTGTGAGCAACCTGATGGTTATGTTTCAACAATTGTTGGGATTGGTGAAATTACCAGCATTAATCAATTGAATGTTTACCCGAATCCTGTTAGAGAGCAATTGGTTCTTTCCTTTTCAGCAGAAAACGCTATGACCTCAACAATCAATGTCTATGATGTAACTGGAAAGCTTATGATGCAATTACAAAACCAAAATTCAGTAGGCTTAAACAAAGTGAAAATTGATGTTTCTACTTTAAGTGTTGGAACTTACTTCTTACAACTGAATATGGACGGACAACAAGCTGCAATTCCATTTGTTAGAAAATAGATTTTTAGATTTTCAAAGAAAAAATTAGAAAGGAGATTCACTTTGTGAGTCTCCTTTTTTTTTATGATTTTTTTGGGGGAAACGGAGACCTGAGACCTAGAATTAGGGCACGACAAATCGTGTTGTAACAAGTCAATTTGCTACCATGAAATTACCACCATAACAAAATTGTCGCACAAATCGTTGCCACTTAATTTTCTGAGCACTGACACACTCAACTAGGATCCGATAAATCACCTTGCCACAGCACTGGTTTTGTTCTAATTGTTCTAATTGTTTATTGTTTAGGAAGGCTTTCTTTTCAAATAGAAATGAATTCCAATAAATACAATGGAGGTCGAAGCCAAAATTATTGGGACTTGGATCATTTCTTGCCACATCCAAGTTATATGAGAATCATTGAATGTAAAAGATAAACTAAGGAAAATAAAAAATGTTGCTAAGTACAATAATGTGCGTTTCATCTTATTTGATTTTGTTTGTTCAAATTTGATTCAATCACAAACAACAAACAAATATTTGGGGGTTGAAAAAGGGTTGAATTCAGGGTTGGGAAGTATATAACTTGAGCATACCTACTTAATTTTCAATGCTTTATTTTAGACTTCAATTCTTTTCTATCTTTTATCTTTAATTTCTTGTACATCTGATTGATGTGAGATTTTAAGGTGCTTTGTTCGATAAACAATTCAGCCATAATTTCTTTATTGGATCTTCCGGCCACTATGAGATCATAGACTGTTTTTTGTCGCGGCGTTAATTCTTGCAGTAGGGATTGGAAATCGTCCTGGTCTTCCTTCGATGTTTCTATGATTTGATTGGATAACAAGTTGATTCTATGTTTGTCGATCCTTATATAAATCAGACCCATTATAATAGCAGCTGTTACAAATAGCAGCATTAAAGCTGGATAATTGCCAAAAATCGACCTTAATTCTCCATTGGTGATGTTGACTGAAACACTTAGCAGCGATAGAAATATTGCCATTCCCAAAAAAATCTTTTGATACTTTGATAATAGGTCTATCAGTTTGTTCATTTTCTAAACTCTTTTTTTAAGTGGAGTGGACTTTTTAATTATAGTTTTAATTCTACTATAAGCCAAAGAAAACAAATGATTCTGGATCATACAAATAGAAGGCTAAAATGACCAATACCCAAATGCCGATAAAAACCCCTAACTGTAGAATGACTCCCAAAAGAATCCAAAGCAATCCTTTTTCCTTGTTAAATACAATGGAATTGAAAATGAAAATACTCACAAAGAAAAAGGGATAAAAAATACCGTCAAGCATATCTCCAATAAGCAATCTTAGAAGGTCAGAAAAGAAAAGGTAAAACAAAAACCAAGCTCCAAAAAGATAGGAAACCGAAACCATGTGATGAGCGATGCTTTTCTTTTTAAGTAGAAAAGAAATAACTGAAACTAATATCAAAATGGGCAAAAGGAATAGGACGATTAAGGTTGAGGTAGAAAACCCTTCATACAAAAATTCTATTCCAAATATTACATCATCAATCAACCAAAGATGCAGTCCTGCAAATGTTATGGAATATAAAATAAGCTTGGCAGGGCTCTCAAAGTAGTTTCTATAACCCGCCCAATAATTTTCAATCACCAGTATTGGTGATTTAATCAATTTTACCACTGTATAAAAAACAGACTTTTCTACTGCAAAAAAACTCTTTATAAAATCTACAATAATTTGAAAGAGACTAATTTCAGATCGTATGCACTTTTGTCCACATTGAGAACAAAATCGATCGGAGACGTTTGATTGACAAATTGAGCAGACTAGAGCTTCCTGTTTTTCAGTTTGGGGCGACGGCATGATTAAATTTAATCAATTTATCTTGAGTACTCCATATTTTTGTGTATAAATTAGAATCCATTTCGCCATTCTAGCCTATGCCCATAAGCATCTATTACTTCATAGCCCATTAAGGTCTAACAATCTATTCGTTGGGATATTAGGATAAACACTTTATCTCATTTCAAAAATTTCAATACAAAATCATTTGAGTACAGGTAAAAATAGCCAGCGTTTTATCTTCTGATTCATTGGTTACATCAACTCTCCAAATCTGAGTTGTGCGTCCTAAGTGCTCAGCTTTGCTTCTACATTTTACAACTCCCTCTTTCAAGGTTTTGATAAAATTGGTTTTAAGTTCGATGGTTGTAAAAGACTTTGCACCTTCGGGTAAACTTAACATTACAGAATAACCAGCCACTGTATCAGCAAAGGAAACAATAGCTCCAGCATGCAAATAGGTATTGGGAGCAAGAAATTGAGGTTTTATTTTCATTTCAGCCAATAAAGACTTCCCTTCAATTTTTTTGATTTCTATTCCAAGGTATTCTGGAAAATGTCCTTTGCTCCATTCATTAAACCCTTCAGCCGTCATATGTTTTAATTCTTCAGTTTACAAATTTCACTATTAAAACTCTATTAAATATTCTTGCCGACTAATGGATTTTCCAGCAAAGATTCCATATCCGTTTTCGATGTTATTGTAAACAAAAACTGGTTCACTGAATGGATCACCCTCAGACCACTGTTGTCTACTTCTTGAATCGACATAATTGTAATATTCCTCTGACAAACTGGTTAACTCAACCACCAAACGGCGATTAAACGAGTTCGGTCCACCAATATACTGAGTATTAAAATTGTAATTAAATGTTTTTTGATTGCCGTCAAATAAATTATCATTGTAAACATCACTGTAACTTTCAAAACCAAGATCAAAATCTGAAGTTTCAGACTCTCTGTAAACCTCGGTATATCCTTCATTGATGTAGAGCAAATCTCCCCAAATCAAAGTATCCAATTCAAAGTCATAATTGTTTTCAAAGATAGAATCTGAAAAATATACAAACAATTTGGGTTGGTAGAAATTTGCCTCCCCAGCAGGATCTTGTACGACTATGGAATATTCTCCTTTCAAATAAAGTTGATCATATAATTCTTCCACCGTATAAGAATCAAATGCTGATTCTAATGGAACAACAGGCTCAGGAATTCGAGCAGTCGCAGAAACAGAGGGCAAATCGTCAACCGAAACTTCAATTTTATAGTCTACCCCAATTTCAGCCACTGTACTAGAATTGTAGATATAATATTCAACTGGCGTAATGCTTTCACCAAGTTCATTCCATTCATAAATAGTATCATACCTTGTAACAACTGGAAGCGTTTCAAGAAAATCATTGTCTTTGAATAATTTCACTTCAGCATTCGAATAATAGAAATTTTTACCATCGTTTTCAATCACATCACGACTTCTAGCAACAATAACTGAAAAGATACTATCCGATTCAAAAATACAATTTACTGTAATTTTGGCCTCTGTAACTTCTCTGTCGATCTCGACAATGCTTTCACAGCCGATTCCAAGAAAAACCAGTAAAGCTAAAACACAAATATTGAAATACAATTTCATAGTAACAACCTTAAAATTTGAAATAATAAGCAACAGAAGGAATAATTGGAAACAAGGAAACCTGTTTAAAAACTGTTTTAAACTCTCCAGTGTCATTATCTCTTGCTGAATCTTTGTAGATAAAGAATGGATTTTTCCTGCTGTAAGTATTGTAGGTTCCAATTGACCACCGGCCTTCGCCCCATTTGGGTTTCGTATATATATTCAATCCGATGTCCAAACGATGATAGGCCCTCATTCGATAAGCATTTTTGTTGCCATAATCTATAACTTGATCACCATATTCATAATAATAGTAATCATTGTCTAGCCCATATTCATCAACGCCTACATATTCAGAAGCTGGCAAGGTAACCGAATTTCCGGTTCCGTAAACCCAAACAACTCCCAATTCCAATTTTTCATTGAATCGATGATTAACCGCTATACTAAAATCATGGCGGCGATCATATTTATAGGCATAAGTTTCTCCAAAATTGATGGGATCAAAAAATATTTCTGGGTTAGTAGGATGTGGCCCACCTGGAAAAACTCTGTTGGTCCAGCTTAGCGTATATCCCAGCCAACCTGAAGTCTTTCCTTTCTTCTTCTGAACAAACAATTCTATTCCTTTTGAATCACCATCCCCTACAGTAACTTTGTTTTCCCAACTCTCCCCTATTAGAATGAAACTAGCTCCTTCTTTATAGGAAATCAAATCTTTCATTTCTTTGTAATAGGCTTCCACGCTTACTTCGTATTGTTCTTTGAAAGTATGAGCCAAACCCAAAGCCACTTGCCAAGAACGCTGTGGACCAATAATATCTGTCGGTGGCACCCACAAATCTGTCGGCAAACTCAAGCCCGAATTGCTCAAAAGATGCAGGTATTGGGTCATCATTGCATAGGAACCTTTTACCGACCAATGTGGATTGACCATGTAACGCATTGACAACCTCGGTTGCAAACTGAAATAGGAAGTATCTTTCACAAAAAAGGCAGAAGCATGCAAACCTGCATTTACTTTAATTCGACTTCCTATATTGAAATCATCCTCCCCATAAACATAATACTCTCCTGCATTAACAGGTTCTGTTGTGAGGGTGGTATCAATGCTTGTGAATTGTGAATCTTCCTCTTTATAAGCAAAAACACCCGGAGTAAATTTATGCTTAACAGCAGATGCCCCAAACTTTATATAATGATTGGGATTGGGCACATAATCCAAGTCAAACTTCAATCCGATGTCACGAATCTTGGAGCTGTAGTCAAACTCACCCGAAAATTTATTTTCATTTGTTTTGATTTCCATACTTTCGAAATCATAATAAGTATCCTTGTAATTGTCTTCATAATCATTACTCGCAGTAAAGTCGTAATAAGAATAAATGGCTGTTGTATTGGCAAACAATTTTTTACTAAACTGATGATTCCACCTTAAAGACATAATTTGATTACCCCATGCCAAACCAAAATTAGTTGATCCAGAATCTTCAAAACCCAGTCCATCACCATAGGATTGTTCATTGTCATAATCAGTTTCTGCCCCCCCTTTGTCACGACCACCATAATAACTCAAATAGAGTCGATCTTTGTCTGAAAATTTATGATTCACCTTTGCATTTAGATCATAAAAAAAATAACCTGCATTGGTATTTTCTTTATAGGAATAGGATGAACCGTCAGGATTCGTATTGGAATCGTCAATTTTTGAGGCTCTTTTAATCAATGGCTTAAATAACAAATCTGCGTAAGTTCTTCTGCCGGAAATAATAAAAGAAGTTTTGTCTTTAATTATGGGGCCTTCAATCGTCAATTTTGAGGAAATTAATCCAATAGAGCCTTCACCATGCAGTTCCTTAGAATTCCCTTCTTTCATGTTGATGTTCAAAACTGAGGAAAGCTGTCCTCCATATCTCGCTGGGAAACCACCTTTGACCAACTCCACTTTTCGAATGGCATCTGCATTGAAAACGGAGAAAAACCCGAACAAATGAGAAACATTGTAAATAGGAACTCCATCCAACAAAATCAAATTCTGATCAGGACCTCCACCTCTCACATATATTCCTGAACTACCTTCAGTTCCAGATTGAACACCAGGCAATAATTGAATGGTTTTTAGAATATCTACTTCTCCCAATAATGCTGGCAAACTTTTGATTTGACTGATCCCAACATCAATGGTACTCATCTGAGATTTTTCTTCTATCTTTTCTTCTGATTGTGTGGCAACCACTTCCACTTCTTGCAAGGTAAGACTTGGATTCATATGCACATCCAACTCAATGTCTTTGCTTAGGTCTATTTCTAGTGTTTGGGCTTCATAGCCAATATAAGAAAATTGTATGTTGTATTTGCCTGAGGGGACACTAAGGGAATAAAATCCATAGGTATTGGTAATTGTTCCTTGCTCCAATTGTGGAACATAAATGGTTGCGCCGATTAATTTCTCTCCATTTACTGAATCATCTAAATAACCAGACAAGGTGTATTTTTGCGCAGTTAATACTTGTCCAATCATTAAGAAAAAAACAGAACAAAAAATCGTTTTAAATAACTTATTCTTCATGGGGTTTTTCTATGTCGGTAAAATCACTCAAATCCTAAATCGCCAGCTGCTTCTTCCTCCTGTTCATCAATTTCAATAATTACTTTTTGACCACTAGAGCATTCACAACAAGTAACACAAACCTCTGGCTCGCCAACCTTTACTACTTCAACGTTGTAATATCTAATTTCATTTTGGTCCAAGTAGGCTTTAACTTTATCTTCAACCGAATCTGATTCGAGCACATCTTCCAAATCATCCCAAATATTACAACAAGAATAGACCTCCGCTTCCAAATAAGATAATTTGGTACAAGAAGAGAAAAATAAAAAAGTAATTCCTAAAACTAAAACAATAAGTATTCTAAAATTCAATTTTTGCATTTCTTTTTGCATTTCGATGAGTTTTGATACAATATTAAAACGCAAAACATAATTTAACAGTTGCTTGGTTGATAGGATATCTTTGCAAGGGTTGAAATAAAAAATGGAACGGGTGTATTAACCGCGTTTTAAAAATTCATCTGGCAGCTAACAAGCTTAAGCTATGAACAAAAACACCTCTCCCATCTGGTCGAGATGACTGGGTGGAGCGGGAAACATTTTCTCCAAGTGCAAAAGCGAATTAGAATATCATCTGTTGAATATCATCAGCGATTGCCAACTACAAACAACAGCGAAATATTTTTTGTTTAATACTTAAGTTCATAACATTAATCTGCTGAGAATGGAATTCCATTCATCTCTTGCTCTTTAAATTTTTGTACCAGTTCTAATGCATCAGGAATAACATCACTGCAGAGAATAATAAGTGCATCCTTTTTTGCATTTTTCACTGCAAAGGTGATCGCCTCTTTTTCTGATGGAATGATGGTTGTCTTTTTGTTTGGGTCTTTCATTTTTATGCCGTCCTGCAACATTTTGATTAATTCTTCTTCCGTTTTGCCTCTAAGCCTCTTGTCTTGTCTGATAATAATTTCATCGAACATTTCAGCAGCGATGCTACCCATTTCATTATTATCTTGTTCCCTTCTGTCACCAATTCCGGCAATAATTCCAACTTTTATACTGGCTTCCATATTGTTAGTAAAGGCTTGGAGCCCTCTTAATCCAGCAGGATTGTGTGCATAATCCAAAAGAATCGTAAAGTCTTTGAATTCAAACAAATTCAGCCTGCCTGGAGTTTGAGACGGAGATGGTATAAATGTTTCCAAAGCTGCTTTCATGTTTTCTATGCTTATGCCATGTATAGTAGCCGCCAATATGGATGGCAATACGTTTTGAATCATAAATTTGGCTTTCCCTCCATAAGTCAATGGAATGTACTTTGCTTTCATAATTCGCATTTTCCATTTTCCACGGCAAATGGTTACATAACCGTTTTCATAAATAGCGGTTATTCCCCCCTTGTTTTGCTTATCTAAAATGTGGGGATTGTTTTCATCCATAGAAAAGAGCGCAACATTACAATCCAGGTTTTTTCTCATACCATAGACCAAAGGGTCATCTGCATTTAATATTGCATAACCATCAGGAAGCACTGTTTCAGGAATGACTCCTTTTAATCTTGCCAACTGGTCCAATGAATTGATACCGCTAAGGCCTAAATGATCGGCTGACACATTTGTCACAATACCTATGTTGCAATATTTAAAACCTAGTCCAGCTCTTAATAATCCTCCTCTTGCACATTCTAGTACCGCAAAGTTAACCGTAGGATCTTTCAATACAAACTCAGTACTACTGGGACCAGTACAATCTCCTTTCATCAAAAGTCTGTTTTGAATATATACGCCATCACTGGTTGTATATCCGACTCTGTATCCACTCATTTTTAATATGTGAGCAATCAATCTGCTTGTGGTAGTTTTACCATTGGTTCCAGTTATTGCAATGATTGGAATTCTGCCGTTGTCTCCGTTTTGAGGAAATAGTTTATCAATCACAGGTGCGGCAACATTTCGAGGCAAGCCAGATGCAGGAGCCAAATGCATTCTAAAACCTGGTCCTGCATTTACTTCCAATACTGCCCCTCCTGTTTCAGACAGAGGTTTAGAAATATCGGTGGTCATAATATCAACACCACAGATATCAAGATCAATTATTTTGGAAATTCGTTCAACCATCGCCACATTTGCTGGGTGGACGATTTCTGTCACATCTTCTGCAGTTCCTCCTGTACTTAAATTTGCCGTATCTTTTAAAATTAATCTTTCCCCTTCTTTTAGTACCGAATCAACTGTAAACCCTGCATCTTTTATGATGGTCTCTGTTAGTTCATTCACAGTGATTTGGGTCAATTCCTTTTCATGACCATAGCCTCTTCGGGGGTCGCTATTTACGACATTTATTAATTCTTGAATGGTCGACCTTCCATCTCCTATAACATGCGCGGGTGTTCGCAAAGCAGCTGCAACTAATACATTGTTAATAACCAATAATCTGTAATCCTCTCCTGTAATGAATTTTTCAATGATGATTGCCTTAGAAACTTTTTTTGCGATGTGAAATGCGGCCAAAGCATCTTCATAGTTTCTAATATTTACGGTAATTCCTCTACCGTGATTGCCGTTCACCGGCTTTACTACGAGCGGATATCCTACATATTTGCAGGAAGATTCCAGACTACTTTCCCTTCTGATAATTTCACCTTTAGGTACTTCAACTTCGGCGTTCTCCAATAAAAACTTTGTATCCTCTTTATCACAAGCTATTTCTACCCCTATGCTGCTCGTCTCGCTCGTGACTGTGGCTTGAATTCGCTTTTGATTAGCCCCATAGCCAAGTTGACAAAGCGAGTATTTATTTAACCTTATCCATGGAATACCTCTTGATTCTGCTTCTGCTATGATAGAACCAGTACTAGGCCCCAGTCGTTCATCTTCTCGAAGTTCTCGCATCTTCTGTATATCTTTATCCATATCATAGGCTTCTCCTTTGATTAAAGATTCACAAATTTTAACCGAGCATTCTGCTGCGTACCTGCCAACTTTTTCTTCCATGTAGGCAAATACGACATTATAAACGCCCAATTGACCATAATCTCTTGTTCTTCCAAATCCCACATCCATACCCGCGAGGGTCTGTATTTCTAAAGCAATATGCTCAATAATATGTCCCATCCAGGTTCCCTCCTCGACTCTTTGAAAAAAGCCGCCAGCCGTTCCCACCGAACAACGATGCTCATACATAGTAGGGAACATTGAAACCAACCGGTCTTTAAAACCATCAATTTTATTGGAGGGCAATTCTTCCATCTCTTCGATGTCAAGCACCATAACGATAAGTTTATGTCTTCTAACTGACCAATAGTTAGGTCCTCTCATTGCATTGATGCTTATAATCTTCATTTAATATGGATTTTGTTTGACATATTCTGAAAGATAAAGATTTCATTGAAACTCGATGAGATTATTGTCGTATTTTTGATTTTTATTCTAAATTTTTGAATTTTACATGAGAAATATCAAAGGAACACTCATTCCAATAGGCGGAAATGAAGACAAAGGGCTTGGACAAGAAGAAAAGTATAACCTTGAATTTATTCAGGAAGGCATACTGTTTCATGTTGTCAAAGAAGCAGGAGGAATAGATGCCAATATAGTAGTGATTACTACCGCCTCTAGTATTCCTGTAGAGGTGGGAGAAATATACATGGGTGCATTTACAGCATTGGGATGTAATAATGTGAATCTTCTCCATATTAGAAAGGTAGAAGATTCAGAAAAGCCAGAAACAATCGAGTTGATCCGAAATGCAGACTGTGTCATGTTTTCAGGTGGTGATCAGTCTAAAATTACAGATAAGATCGGAGGGACCACCATTCATAAATTGATGGTAGATCGTTATCATAATGAGGAAGGTTTTGTGATAGCGGGAACAAGTGCCGGAGCGATGGCAATGTCAACTGAAATGATAGCAGGAGGAAGTGCACAAGATTCATTTATTAAAGGTGCAGTATCAATGTATAAGGGACTAAATTTGATCCCAGAGATAATCTTTGATACTCATTTTATACAAAGAGGTAGATTTGGAAGGCAATCCGAAGCGGTTGCCAAATTTCCCAATTTAATAGGAATTGGACTTGCGGAAGATACTGGATTGATCATAAAAAATGGGAATGATTGCACGGTTATTGGATCAGGGATGGTTATCATTTTTGATGGTAGTAAATTGACGCATAACAACGAGCAACATTTGGAAGAAGGTACTCCAATGACCATTACAAATATGATCACTCATGTATTGTCGAATAGTGATTCTTATGATATTTCGAAAAGGATTGTTTCTGTTTTGCCGATAGGTGCAGATTTTATATAAACTGTTTCACTACTAGATATTATCGAAACGTCGACCGGACCTGATTTTAGATCGAGTCGGTTTTAGTACAAAGATCGCTACGCTATTAGTATAAAGTTTAAAGTATAAAGACTTTTTGTTTATCCTGAATTGAGACAATTCGAGTAAAGACAATTCGTGAATTGTCTTTACTCGAATTGTCTTTGTCCTTTTGTACTTATTACTTTGTACCAATTGCCCATAAGACTGAAAGTCATTTCATACAATATCTAAAATCTAAGGTCTATTTATAAATTGCTATGAGCTCTTCACCATTTGAAGATTTACTGGCTCTGTACATTCCTTCTGTGTTGAATGGCATTGTGATTTCTCCTTTTGTATTAATGGCTATCACCCCCCCATCTCCACCAATATCTAACAGTCTTTTGTGAACTACTTCTGAGGCTGCTGCTTCCAAAGACAATTCTTTATGTTCTATTAAGCAAGCAACATCATAGGCTATGACCCCCCTAATAAAGAACTCACCACTGCCAGTACAAGATACTGCACAAGTCTTATTATTGGCATAATTACCTGCCCCAATCATGGGACTATCACCAACTCTGCCAAATTTTTTATTGGTCATTCCTCCTGTTGAAGTAGCAGCAGCAATGTTGCCAAACTGGTCGCAGGCTACTGCTCCTACTGTACCAAATTTTGAATCTTTTTTCAGAGAATGATCCAATTGAAAACCATCTGTACCCTTAATTTCCTGCCATTGATTATATCTCAGGTCATCATGAAAATAGGTTTCATTTTCAAATTTATGATTGTGATTGCGGGCAAATTCCATTGCCCCTTCTCCTGCGAGAAACACATGCTCACTTTTTTCCATAACATCTTTTGCTAAAGTAATTGGATTTTTAACTCCTTCGACAAATGATACAGCCCCCGCATTTAAGGTGCTGCCATCCATGATAGAGGCATCCATCTCGTGACTGCCAGTTGAAGTAAACACACTACCTTTGCCCGCATTGAACAAGGGAGAATCTTCTAGCAATCTTACCGCTAACTCAACAGCCTCCACTGAAGAGCCACCGTTTTCAAGCAATTGGTATCCTTCATCCAATGCTGTCTTTAGTGCTGATTTATAGGCCGTTTCTTTTTCCGGGGTCATCATGCCCTTTACCAATGTGCCTGCGCCACCATGTATAGCAATCGAGAATATTTTCATACATTTCTTATTTGCCGCAAAAGTAGGACAATCCACAGAATATTTGGTATTTTAAGTCAAAATATGATTACTAGAAATTATCTTGACTTTATCTCAACCTTACGATAAACACGGGATTACTTTCTTGCTTCAATCCTTCACCCGATTGAATTTCATCGCTTTCAACATCCAATTGGGCAAAGGCTGTAAAGGATCTCTTTTTTGTAAATTTTTATACCAACCAATTTTCTTTAAGATTGGTAGTTTGTGTGTCTCGACAAATTCAATCAATGTCCCGTCTGGATCTTCAATATAGGCAAATCTTCCTGCGGCATCTTCCATGTCAAAGCTGGTTCCACTGTCGACTGTAAAGGGCTGTCCAAAGTTGTCGCATTTCCATTTCAGCTCATCCATTCCATTGATATCAAAACACAAATGTATGAATCCTCTATCTCCCCAGAACCTATTTTCAAATATCGGTCTACCTTTTCTTTCAACACTTTGAACCAATTCAATTTCACTGCTGCCCAACAAATTACTAAAGGCGCCTTTTCTGGCTTTGGAATGCCTCAACAAGACTCTTTTAAAGTAATAAGCTCCACCTGGAATTGCTTGATAGTCTGAAAACTTATTGTCCATTTCATAGACCACTTCATCGTAACCCAAAATCTCCTTGTAAAACTTCTTGGACTTTTCCATATCGCTTACACCGATCACAGCACCATAAGCACCTCCTGTCAAATGTTTACCACCTTGAAACCAATTTTCCGATTCCACCAATTGAAAGTAATTGCCATAAGGATCCAAAATGTAAAATGTATCTCGACCAGCTGGATCCTCCCCCAACAAACCAATGACCTTCAAATCCTTTTTCATATACAAATCATAGACTTGCTTTGCCGATTTACATTTGATTTTAGTAGCAAAAATACCAAAGTCGCCCAACTGAACTTCAAAATCGGGAAGCACTGGCTTGCGAGAAGTATATTGCCATATTTCAAAACCTCCTCCACCTTGAAGATTCATAGCTAAAACGGCATGTCGATCATGTGGCTTACCACCTGTATAAGGCAACATCAAATCAGCAGTCGCTGCTTCATCAAAAACCGGAACATCCATTCCAAAATTTTGACGGTAAAATTTCCAAGCTTCGTAAACATTGGGAATTCCAATTCCTATTTGTTGTATACCACTGATAATGTATTTCATAGTTATTTTCTTTTAGGCTGTTGGCCTTTAGCTATTGGCTTTTGGCTTCTGAAAACTTTGCGTCTTTACGTTAAAAAATCGGATGCCGGATACCGGATGCCTGATACCGGAAACCGGATACCATATCGCTATTTCGCTGCTTGCTTCGCAATCAAAACCCAAAACAAAGAAGGAATAAATCGATTCAACAATACACCGATTCTCTCGGCAAGGCTGCCAATGACTACTTCCTTTCCATTCCTTTTTGTTGCCTTAACAATTTGTTTGGCACAATCTTCCACCAACATTCCGTTTTGTTGACCGGGATCAAGAGCTCCATATTCTTTGCCATCCTTGGTCAAGGCACTTTTAGAAATTTCTGTTTTAATCCTTCCAGGACAAATCATCGTCACTTTGATGTTGTTGGCCTTCTCTTCCATTCGCAATGATTCAAAAAATCCATGCAAGGCGTGCTTGCTGGCAGCATAAGCCGAACGCAAAGAAAATCCGAAAATACCGACCAAACTGCTGGTGACCAAAATATGTCCACTGCCTTGCTTCCGCATTATTGGCAACACAGCTTTTGTTAAAGCTATTGTCCCAAAGTAGTTGACTTCCATTATTTTACGATCCACAGATTCTTCGGTCTCAGAGGCATGACCACGTTGACTGATGCCTCCATTGTTAAATAAAACATCAATAGATCCCATTTCAGCTTCAACAGCTTTGGCCAAATCTACTACTCCTTCAGTAGCCGATAAATCAAATGGAATAACCTTAGCCGTTACCCCTAAGGATTCACATTGTTGCTTGATATCTTTTAGTTTGTCGATTCGGCGAGCGGATAAAACAAGATTGGCTCCTTGCTTGGCAAACTCGAGGGCTGTTGCCGCTCCAATACCAGACGAAGCGCCAGTTATCCAGACATTTTTATTTTTGAAATTCAGAATTCTTTGCTTGAATTAGAGGAAAAATATCCAGCACAAATTTAGGAATGTTTTAATTGAAAATAGGGCTTGAGTGAAAATAATTATGTCAAAGGAATACAAATGATTTCAGGATGTCTTTTATTTATAAAACTTCAGCTTGAAATTCTTTTAAGATGCCGTCAATTCTTCCTTCATCGCAAGCTTTGGTGAGGGCCGAGCCAATAATGGAAAAATCTGCGATTTCCAGGCATTGATTCACCTGCTCTGCATTGGAAATTCCAAATCCGAGACCAACCTTAGCAGGATGCAATTCTTTGATCTTACTAATCAAATTTTTGATGTTCTCATGCAAGCTGAATTGACTTCCAGTGATTTTAAAATCTGCCATCAAATAAACATAATCGGGTTTTGAAGACATTGCCAACTTTAAGCGATCCGAAAAAGTATTCGCAGAAAGAACTGGAATCAATTGAACATAATCGTCTTCGTGAAATTTTTGAGCTAGTGGCGAATCAAAAGGTAAATCAGGTATGATTAAATAAGGGACTTTCATTTTTTTCATTCGTGAAATGAAATTCTGGATTCCAAAACTGAATATCTTATTGACATAACTCATCAACATGACTTTTTGATCAGGGTGTTGTGTTTTAAGTTCTTCCACAAAATCCAATGCACCACTTGTGCTTATTTCTTTTGCTGCCAATCGGTTGGCTTGTGTCAAAATACTTCCATCCGCAGTTGGATGTGAAAAAGGAATTTGTAACTCTAGAATTTCCATTCCAGCAGCAATGTATTTTTCACAAACCACTTTTGTCGATTCAAGATCTGGGTAAGCGATTACGGTATGAGCCATTATTTTCATGATTCTAATTGAGATTTTAAAAAGGCCATCATTTTATCTTTTTGAAAATGACGCATAGTAATGAATAAATCTTTTTCTCCCCTCCCCGATCCGTTGACGACAATGCAATGATCTTTTGAATATTCAGGAGCGATTTTCATGGCGTGAGCAAGCGCGTGTGCAGATTCCAAGGCTAAAATAATGCCCTCTTTTTGAGCCAAGACTTGAACTGCATTTAATGCCTGATCGTCAGTTGCATAAGAAAAACCAACTCGATCCTTGTCATATAAATGGGCCAATATCGGACTTACTCCACAATAATCCAAGCCAGCTGACACGGAATGGGTGTCGTTGATGTTGCCATCATTGTCTTGAAGAAAGTAAGAATAGTAGCCCTCAAAAATCCCTTTCTTGCCAAAGCTAACTTTTGCTGCATGCTCTCCGCCCTTAGAACTTTTTCCTCCAGCTTCAACGCCAGTCAATGTTACACTTTCATCATCGAGGAATTCATAAAACATTCCCATCGCATTGCTACCGCCTCCAACGCAAGCAATGCATTGATCTGGCAATCCTCCAATCTGTTCAGTTATCTGACTTTTAATTTCTTCACCAACCACTTTTTGAAAGAAGGTATTTATCAATGGGAATGGATGTGGCCCAACAGCCGAACCCAATAAATAGTGAGACTCCTTGGGATGGGCAATCAAATCTTTGAAAGCTGCGATTACAGCGTCGTTAAGTGTTTGACTTCCCTCTGTTACTGGAATCACCTTGGCTCCCAATAATTCCATCCAATAGACATTTGGCCTTTGTCTTTCGTAATCAATTTTACCCATATAAATAATACACTCCAGTCCGTACCTGGCGCAAACAGAAGCCGTGGCATAACCATGTTGTCCCGCTCCAGTCTCGGCTATGATCCGAGTCTTTCCCATTCGCTTCGCCAATAATACTTGACCAATGCAATGATTGATTTTATGGGCGCCTGTATGATTCAAACCTTCTCGTTTTAAATACAATTGAGCACCTCCCAATTCATCACTTAGTTTGGAAAGCGGAGTCAAAGCGGTTGGACGCCCTGAAAATTCTTTGAATGCCAAATCTAATTCAGCCAAAAACGCTGGATCAGATTTGCAAGCATTGAAGGTATGGGTTAACTCATCCATATTGTTTCGCAAAACTTCTGGAATAAAAACCCCTCCGTATTCTCCATAATATCCGTCAGAATCATAAATTTCATTTTTATAATTCGTAGAACTTGCTGTCGACTTTATTGTCGATTTTATTGCTACTTTTTCCATTTTACTTTTAAATTTCATTAAAACAGGCTCGGTCATTCCCCATGCTATTGGTTTTAGTTTTTTGGGCTAAGGCAATTGATCCCATCCCGAACAAAATAACAAACCGAATTCTAAAACCAATTGCCTTAGGTCCTTACTTTTCCTTACTTTTCCTTACTTTTCGAAAAACAGTTCGACCTTTCCGATTTTTTCTATTTTACTTTTGATGTTTTTTATTTTATCCAAGTCAACCTTAGCAGCTGTTTCTACACCTGAGGCAATATCCACCCCGATACAATTTTTATACTTTTCTATTCTGTTTAAATTCTCCAAATTCATTCCACCAGCTAATAAAAAGGGATAGGGAAACTCAAATGGAATTTCTGATTGAATGCTTTTTCCAGAACCTGGCTCAGCGGAATCCAATATAAAAAAGTCAACAAAAGGAGCATATTGTTCCAGTTCATTAAAGTCAAAATTCCCCTTAACTTTGACAGCAAGCATTATCTTATGCTTGCAATTTTTTATGAATTCAAAAGAGACATCTTCGAAATACACCTGTATATATTTGAAATGGTAATTGCTTAAAATTTCATCAATGTCACTTTCCGAATTTTTATAAAACAAAGCAACTGCATTTTGTGGAATTTCAAGATCTGCTAGTATTTTTTCGTTTACTTTCCTTTTACTTTTTGGTGAAAAATTCACTCCAACCAAATCTGCCCGATTGTTGGAAATTTCTTCGGAACTTCGCATGCCACAAGCTTTGAAAAAGCATTCTTGACTGAAATCCAATTTAGAATTTCTCATAAGTGAAGTGCCTATCAAAAAACCATCCGAATAAGTTCCTGCAACTTTCAAATCTATTGAATTGTGCATCCCTGATTCAGCGATTAAGAAACTGTCTTTTGAAATGTATTGAGCCAGAAAATTGCAATTATTTATGGCGGTTTTAAAATTGTCAAGGTTTCGATTATTGACACCAATCACCTTGCAATTCAAAGCTTCAATCTTTTTGAATTCTGGCAGATTATGAACCTCCGCTAAAACACCCATCCCCAATGATTCAGCCAAGTTCTTTAAATTTTCAAAACTTTCGACATCCAAAATTTCGGCTATCAACAAGATGAGATTTGCTCCATTTTTTCTTGCCAAATAAACTTGAATTTCATCGATGATAAATTCTTTGTTAAGGACACAAATTTCACAATTCTGAACATTTTCAATCCAACTTGCAGCTTTGTTTAAATCTTCATAAGATCCTCCAAAAAACTGATTGTCAGTTAATACTGAAACAGCATCTGTACCAAAATCGATGTATTTCTGAATCTGACTTTCAATAGATACTTCCTCATTGATCCATCCCTCTGACGGAGATTTTCTCTTAAACTCGGAAATTAAAAAAGGCTGGTTGAGCGCCTTTTTTTGCGCTAATTTTTCATAAAATGAAATGGGTGACGACACCACATTTTTTTTTAATTCATCTAAGCTATATTTTTCATACAAAGCCGAAACCTCCACCTCTTTAGCTGCCTTTATTTTTTCTAAAATATTATTCATTTCCATTCCAGTTTTATCTGATTGCCATTTCTTTCATTCTTAAACAGTGGCAGCCACACTTTCTTCTTCCTTGACCTCTTGCTTGACCGTAGCAATATAGGCATTCAATTGTTTCCTTAAAACTCCACTTTTAATGGTTTCCACCATCATATCATAAGCAGATTTCAATGGCATTTCTTTTTCAAATTCAGCATAAATAAAAGCTGCATTTGCCACTATCAATTTATAGTGCTCTGAGTTCAATTTGCCATCCAAAAGCTCTTCCGCAATTTTAATATTTTGATCTTTGTTTTCACATTTGAGCAAATCAAAAGGGACTGGGTCTATGCCGAAATCGGAAGGGACCAATGTTCTACTTTCTTTTTTCCCATTCTTAAATACCCTCAATTGCGTACTGGTTGAAATTGAAATATCGTCCAATCCATCATCCGCTCTTGCAACGACAACTTGCTCCTTGCCCATCATTATGGCCACATCACAAATCACATCCATATATTGTTTGAATGAAGTGCCAATAAATTGTCTTCTCGGGTTATAAGGATTGAGAAGAGGGCCCATTACATTGAATACACTAGGAACACCCATCCTTGATCTAATTGGGGCAAATTTACCGACCACTGGATGAGTTTTCCTAGCATATAAAAAAGCCAAATTATTGGCTTCTAAAGCTTCTTCGATTTTTTCTTGGCTTGCATTCACAGGAACATTTAAAGCTTCTAACAAATCAAAACTTCCGAATCGACCAGAGGCTGCCTTATTGCCATGTTTGATAATTGGCATGCCATGATGAGACAATAAAAGCGCTAAAATGGTAGAAGTGTTCACCCTGGGTAAACCCGAGCCTCCTGTTCCACAAATATCTATTCCTTTTAATCCAATTTCATCATTTATTTCATAGGCATTTCTACTTTGCAGATTATTTATGAAAGGATAAAGATTGGAAGCATTGGTCAACTTCTGTGATAAGGCCACCAACAAAATCAACTTCTGATCTTCAGTCAATTGATCTTCAACAATGTGATCGACAAATTTCCCAATGTCATTTTCATTCAGGAGTTCGTCCTGTGAAAGTTTGCTCATCAAATCTTTATAGTAAATATTTCCTGAGGCCATTTTACCATCAACGACATTTTTAATAATTTTCATCCCTGCACCATCCTTCATACTCAAGACAGATTCCGGGTGAAATTGAACAGCTTCAATTGGCAATAGTTTATGTCGAATAGACATAACGGTTCCATCTTGTGATTTACCTGAAATTTCAAAACAATCGGGCACCGTTTCTGCTGCCAAAGAATGATATCTGGCCAAGTTCAAAACTGAAGACAATCCTGAATAGATCGTCTTTTGGTCTGTCAATATTTTATCTTCCTTTCCATGTTGGGGTGGCACAAACATCAGTTTGCCACCGAAAAATTCAACGAGGGCTTGTAGTCCCAAACAAATTCCAAAGATGGGCTTCGTTTGATAAAACCGTTTGATTATATCGAATAGATTTCCTGCATTTTTGGGAACCGATGGCCCTGGTGAAAGGACCAATAAGTCAAAATCGATTTCATCCAAAGCAGCGGGATTAATATTGTTTCTAAAAACTTTCACATCACAATTCAATTGTTTGAAATAATCTACAAGATTGTAAGTGAAGGAGTCAAAATTATCTATGATTAATACTTTTTGGTATTTCATTTTATTTTTATTAAACGCTATTGGTTATTTGTTTGATTAAAGCTATTGGCTATTGGCCTTTAGCTGTTGGCTCCTTTTTTTGTAACTAAGGCTTTGGGCTATAAATAATAGCTAGAAGCCAACGGCTAAAAGCTAACGGCCAATGGCCTAAACTAAAACCTTTCTGAATTTTTCGAGGTTCTTTAAAAAAGCTGCTGCCTTAAATTCTGTTTCGATCAATTCCTTCTCAGGATCCGATTCATATAGTAAAGTTGCACCACTTGAATACTTAAGTTTACCTTTGTTAATCTGTGCACTTCTGATGACGATTCCAGTATTGACTTCCCCATTGAAAAGAAGATACCCTATGCATCCTCCATAAAATCCTCTGGCGTGCTTCTCCATGTTTTCAATTTCCTGCATGGCCCGATGCTTGGGCGCACCGGTTAATGTTCCAGCATTCAAGCAGGCGGCTAAAGCATCTAAGCCCGTCTTGTCCGCTTCTAATTTACCCGAAACTTGAGCAACAGTGTGCATGACATGCGAGTACTTTTCAATCATTCTGTATTGGTCAATTTTCACATTGGAACCACAAACCTTTGCCAAATCATTTCTGCCTAAATCAATAAGCATATCCAATTCGGATTTTTCTTTCGGGTTATTCAACAATTCAAGCATATTGTCGTGATCTTCTATCACTGTTTTTCCTCTTGCAATACTTCCAGATATCGGTCTTAGAATAACCCGATCATTTTCATAGCGGACCATTACTTCCGGACTCATACCAAGTAAAACATTGTCTTCTCCAAAATTGAAATGAAACATATAAGGCGAGGGATTGATGGCCCTATAATTTTCGTAAATTGGTAAAGTGTCTCCTTCCACATCCGTCGTTAATTGTCTACACAAAACCACTTCCATTAATTCCCCTTTTAAACAAAGCTCTCTTGCTTGACTAACTTGGTCTTTAAAGGTTTCCTTGTCAGGGAAAAATTTGGGATTGGAAATCGTTGGACGCTCAAAAATAATTTCCGGACTGCTCAATAAAAAGTTTCTCAACTGATCCGCATTGGCTTTTGCCTCGTACTCATTGAAACGATTGCTGTAAATAAAAGCTTGTTGTGTCAAATGATTAAAAAACAAGATGTTGTCAAAAAGGAAGAGGTGAAAATCTGGAGTATCCGCTTTCTTTGTTTTTTGAATGTCTTCATACAAGTAAACAAAGTTGTATGCTAAAGCACCATACAATCCGAAAAAGTTCTTTTCATTTGAATGAAATTCAGCGATCAGTCTTTTGATAATTTGAGCAATATTTTTTCTTTTAAACCTTTCGTTTTCTTCCCCTCTAAATTCTTCTTTGAAAATTTCTAAATCCATATGCTTTTCCCCCATACTCTTGACACTGGAGGCAAACTCTTTCCTGAGAAAGTCAAAGAAAATTTCACCACGCTCTTCCAAGCAATTGACTTTGCAAAGAGATTCCTCTCCCACCAACTCCAAAATTGGATCAATACCAATCAAAGAAAGGCGACTGGAATTGTCAGAATTATCTGTTGATTCAAAAATAAAGCTTGGTCTATCTTTTTCGACTAATTTATAATAAGACAAAGCATCCTTATAAGGTATAGGTAAAACCTGTGTATACAATTTCATGATAAGTAAATTAAAAAAGGAATTTAATGTGGAAGATTAAGCTAACAACTAAGCACATTGGCAAATTAAGTTTCATTTCATTTTTGTGATCTAAAAAGAAGCTGTCAAATGGCACAGAACTTATTTTTCACTGTACTAACATTGTACAAACAATTTACAAACAATGTACTAAACCAAGCCAAGTTTATTGAGCCATTTTTGAATGGGCTCTTTCTTACTTCTATAAACCTTGGCTCCTCTTGTTACTGTTACTACACTGCAAGCGTTTTGTTTGGCGACTTCCCTTTGCGTCAGACCCTTGTCAAGTGCTGCTAAGATCCGCCATCGCTCTTCGATCATCTCCTGCTCCTTAGGTGTCAAACTAATTTCAATCAGTTCTTTCAATTCTGATTCATCTTTTATTTGTGTAATAAAGTTATATAGAGATTGCTTGTTCATTGATGTTTAAATGGCTTTGTATCACTGTAACAGTACGATGATACAAAACTATATTAAATTTCCTTATGATGCAATTCATTCTTAATTTTTTTCAACATTAATCTTAATAAAGCTTGTGGATCAGCAAAATTTCTCCTTTGGTTTAAGAAAAAATGATGGCTTGGATGAATTCCTAAAAATTTGTCCGTGCCAGAAATCAGTTTCAAACAGAAAAATTTAGATAATTTGGCTTTAGGCAATTATAAAGTCAGAAGCCAGATTATTTGAAGTGAAAAGGATAAAAGATTTTGATTATCAAGCAAAAAAGTTTATTTTCTGTAAAATCGTTTACAATTCATTTTTTTTAATTCCACTTACATTGCTACAATTTATATAATGTGTTACTAATTTGTAATGAGTGACTCAAAACTATATTATTGGCCTTTTTAAAAAATAAATTTGTTTTTTTCAAAAAAAAGATTTAAACAGTGCAACTAAATCTAATTTTTTGGCGTTCATACTAATATATTCTACCTATAAAAATACGAATTCAATGAGACAATTACGGATACAAAATCAAATTACAGTAAGAGAAGGACCAGCTCTAGACAAATACCTAAATGAGATAAGCAAGCTGAATCCTTTAAGTGCTGAGCAAGAAGTTGAAATGGCTATCCGAATCAAGCAAGGAGATCAAGAGGCATTGGAAACTTTGACAACAGCCAATCTAAGATTTGTTGTTTCGGTTGCGAAGCAATATCAAAATCAAGGTCTTTCCTTAAGTGATTTAATCAATGAGGGAAACTTAGGGCTCATTAAAGCCGCCACCAAATTTGACGAAACCAAGGGATTCAAGTTTATCTCTTACGCTGTTTGGTGGATACGACAATCAATTATGGCAGCTTTGGTTGAAAATGCCAGAATGATTAGACTTCCATTAAACAAAGTTGATTCCTACAAAAAAGTAAACACCCAATTGGTTCGCTTTCTACAGCTAAACCAAAGAGAACCAAGCGTTTCAGAACTATCTGAGCTTACCGAACTTCCCGAAAAGGACATCAGAATGTTGTTAAAGATTAACACCAAGCATGTTTCGATGGATGCTCCAATGTCTAGTGATGAAAGTAGTTCTGCAATGGTAGACATCCTTGAAGGAGACAGAGACAGAGACCCGGATGTTAAACTAATTTCACAATCACTCAAAGATGAAGTTGAACATGCTTTGGCTATGCTCAATGATCGAGAGTCTGAAATTTTAAGCCACTATTTTGGTTTGGGTCATGATAGACCATTCTCTTTGGAAGAAATAGGAGAGGTAATGGGATTGACCAGAGAAAGAGTGAGGCAAATAAAAGAAAAGGCTATAAGACGTTTGCGTAAAACCTCACTTAGTCAAGACTTAAAAAGCTATTTGGGATAAAAGATTAAACAAATATTGACTATTCTAATAAAAACCGCCTATTGGCGGTTTTTTTTTTGCCTTTTGTTTGTTAAAATTGACAGGATAATTACCTTTGAAAATCAAATTTCCTGATAGTTTTTTATTTTTTTCTAAATACCCCAATCAAAAAAAATGTCCAACAAAGTCTTACATCCTGGAATCATCTTGATCCAACAGTTTCTAGGCCCAAATGAAATTACACCTTACCGCTTGGCAAAGGATACTTTCGTTTCTACTACTAGAATAAATCAAATCGTAAACCAAAAGAAAAGAATCACACCTGATACCGCCTTGAGATTTGCCAAGTACTTCGGCAATAAGGCCAACTATTGGTTGGATCTTCAAAACAAGTATGATCTCTTTCGTGAAAAATCGGCAATTCAAGATCAACTAAAAAAAATCAAAAAGTTTAAAAAGAAGGAATAAACCATTCTTATTCTTGGTTCGTTTCCTGTTTTGAAAATCAAAGGTTGAAATTTTGTCTTAAAATAAAAACCTTAGAATTCCGTATTCTGTCAAAACGGCCTTTTGCATTAGATTTGCTTTAGATTTGTTTTAGAGTTGTGCTAAACAAGCAGTTCTTGCCAAGAAGTAACTTTTTGCCTCTGTTGATCAATAAGTTTATTAAAATCCTGTATTTCCCTATATTTGCGGCATGCATAAAATCGCTCCTTCTATTCTTGCAGCAAACTTCTCCAATCTAGGTTCAGATATTACCATGATCGACCAGAGTCTAGCTGATTGGGTTCATATTGATGTAATGGATGGACGCTTTGTTCCAAATATTTCTTTTGGCTTTCCAATTATTGAATCTATTCGCCATTTAACAAAAAAAACATTCGATGTTCATTTGATGATCGTCGAACCAGATTTACTAATTCCGAAGTTTGCAAAAGTCGGAGCAGATGTAATTACTGTACACTTAGAAGCTTGCCCACATCTACACAGAACCATTCAATTGATCAAATCGCTTGGATTGAAGGCTGGAGTCGCACTCAATCCACACACTTCCATTAATGGCTTGGAAGAAATAATTGCTGATCTCGATTTGGTTTGTATAATGTCTGTCAATCCAGGTTTCGGAGGCCAAAAATTTATAGAAAACACCTTTTTGAAGGTGAGAAAATTAAAAAATCTAATTTTAGAGAAAAAAAGCCCAGCACTAATAGAAATTGATGGTGGAGTTGGACTTGGAAATGCAGTAGATTTAATCCAATCAGGCGCCGATGTTTTGGTTGCTGGGAGCAGTATTTTTAAGACTGACGCTCCAAGTGATGCTATTTCCAATTTGAAAAACCTTTCTCCGAATAATTTACTTTGCTAGATTCCGTTTCATTATGATGCATAGAATTTTTATTCTTTCCCTTTTCTTTATTTGTAGTTTGACAGGCCTAAAAGCTCAAAACATAGTTTTTGGGACGGTAACAGATAAAGATGGCGAGCCACTTGAATACATAAACATTGTTATTCCCAATAGTACAACAGGAACTTCGACCAATGCGGAGGGATATTACGAGTTAAATGTAGGGGAAGCCAAAACAGTAAGATTGGAATACAGTTCAATCCTATTTTCCAACCAGACCATCGTTCTTAGCTTTTTCAACAAAAAGCGATTACAGCAGGATATTACCATGACGAGTGAATCTCAGAATATAACTGGAGTGGTGGTTAAAGCTGAAAAAGAAAGAGGTTCTGCAGGAATAACCAGGTTAAAAGCCTCTCAGGTTGAACGCCTTCCCAGTACAACAGGTGGTGTGGAAGCATTGATCAAAACCCTTCCGGGAGTATCTTCCAGTAATGAATTGTCTAGCCAATATTCAGTGAGAGGTGGAAATTATGATGAGAATTTAATCTATGTCAATGATTTTGAAATTTACAGACCATTTTTAGTTAGATCCGGACAACAGGAAGGATTGAGTTTTATAAATTCTGATCTTGTCAGTTCAATTGCCTTTTCAGCGGGAGGATTTGAATCAAAATATGGGGATAAGATGTCTTCTGTCCTTGACATTAAATACAAAAAACCAAAAGATTTTGGTGGTTCTGTATCCGCTAGTTTAATGGGCATAAATGCACACTTGGAAGGTACCGATAAAAGAAAACGATTGACTTATGTGGCTGGAATTAGGCAAAGAAGAAATGCGTACCTCCTCAATTCTCTCTCACAACAAGGAACCTATGACCCACTTTTTGTTGACTTCCAATCTTTTCTAAGCTACCAAGTAAACCAGAAATGGCAACTACAATTGATTTCAAACTACTCCAAAAACAGGTATGAATTTCAGCCTGAATCACAAATAGAAAGATTGGGTTCCATATTAAGTGTAAAACAAATCAGAACGGCTTTTGAAGGAAGAGAAAAGGATACTTACGATTCATTTATGGCAGGCCTTGGTGGTATTTATACTTCAACTGACAATAAGTTGAGCATGAAATTTTTGGCCTCGCTTTTCACGACTTCTGAGACTGAAACTTATGACATTATTGGAGAATACTTTATCGGTGAAGTTGAAAGTGATCTTGGTAAAGAAGAGTTTGGACAAGTTACCTCTGAATATGGGGTGGGAACTTATCACGATTGGGCAAGAAACAAATTGCAAGCTACAATTGGCAACTTTGCCTATAAAGGATTTTTAGAAAAAGGCAATCATTTTATCTCATGGGGCACCAAGTATCAGTTTGAAGACATCGATGATCGTTTGAATGAATGGCAAAGAGTTGACTCTGCGGGTTACTCTTTGAGTTCAGATGTAACTGGAAATTTTTCTTCGGGTCCGAATTATGAAATTGTCGATTTGTTCAAAGTTCTAAAAAGTGATTTTGATTTGGAATCCCATAGGGTTTCTGGTTTTCTTCAAGACAGCTGGACTTTTGGAGACAGCAGCATAGTTAATTTGACCTATGGTGCAAGATTCAATTACTGGAGTGTAAACGAGGAGTTTTTTGTAACACCAAGGGTTCAATTAGGCTTTCAGCCCAAAAGGAACATGAGGGTAGATTCGACCAAAAGGGATTCAACGAAACTGAATTTCAGACTAGCAGCGGGGTCCTACTATCAGCCTCCTTTTTACCGTGAAATGAGGAACTACCAAGGAAAGGTAAATACCAGTTTGAAATCCCAAAAATCGATCCATGTGATTGGTGGAATGGATTATGATTTTTATTGGTGGGGAAGACCATTCAAATTTACCTCTGAAGCCTATTTTAAATGGATGTGGGACTTGGTTCCATACGATCTGGACAATGTGTTGATTCGCTATTATGGTGAAAACAGAGCAAAAGGATACAGTGCAGGAATAGACCTAAGGGTAAATGGAGAGTTTGTTCCCGGAACAGAATCTTGGTTTAGTTTATCCCTCCTACAAACCAAAGAAAAGTTGGAAGACGATGGCTATACTTTGTATTACAATGCGGATTCAATAAGAACATTACCGGGTAGAGATTCGATTGCTTATACCATCGACACAACGCTTGGATGGATAAAAAGACCAACGAATCAATTGCTAAATTTCAGCATTTTCTTCCAGGACAATTTGCCAGGGAAAGAAAATTTCAAAATGAACCTAAATTTATTGTTCGGAACGCCCCTACCCTTTGGGCCACCAAATGACATTCAAAATAGAAACAGGTTAAGTACTCCAAGTTATATAAGAGTCGATATTGGTTTTTCAGCGCTTTTATTCGAAAAAGGAAAGAAGGAATTGCGGATGAATAGCCTTCTAAATAAATTTGAAAACATTTGGTTTGCTGTCGAGGTTTTCAATTTGCTAAACATCAAAAACACCAGCTCTTACAATTGGATAAATGATTTCACAGGACTTTATTATCCAGTGCCTAATCGTTTGACAAATAGAAGATTGAATGCCAGGATGATTGTGAAATTTTAAGCTGATCTTATGCTTGTCATCTTTACATTACTATTCGTCATTGGCTTTATTCTTATCCTCACTTTAGGATATCGTCATGATTACAAACGGGATAAGATAAATTTCTTCATCACCTGGATATACATGTTTCAATCATAGGGATTTATCTTATTGGGGCTTTTGTTTTTGACATTAAATTTTTATACATCATATTGCTTATGACATTGGTCGGTTCATTAATTAAGCTCCTGGAAAAAATCATTCGAAAAAGAAAAAATGACAATTGTGAATATTTGAATATTGGTTAAACAAGCTCATTTTTTCGAATGAAAAAATCATCAAAAAAGCTTATATCTTAGCTTAGCACAAAAGGCTGACTGTAAAAGGCTTATCGCCAAGGACAGCGAGCGAAAGCTAAACTCCCCTAATCCAACTCAAATAAGCATTTCAAAACAATTCCTCCATAATAATTTCTTGGCAATCCAGGATAATAATACCTGGGCGCATTTCCACCAAAACTAGAAGCATTGATCAAATGCATAGAGGCATACTTTTCATCAAGTAGATTCGCTATTCCACCGAAAACATCAATCTCAATTCTTTCACCGAACTGCTTGGTATAACCCAATTTCAAATTCAATAAACTATAAGAGTCAGAGTAAACGGAATTGTCATCTCTAAGAGGCATTGCATCGACATAATTGAAATGAAGATTGCCGTAAAGCCCTTTAAAAGAGCCTGATAAAATTGCATTTAATAAATGCGGAGAAGTTCCAGTCAATTCATTTCCGGAATAATCATTTTCATCATCCTGAAATTCTTGGAAGTTGAAACTTTGATAGGCATAAGCTACTTTGAAATTGATGCTTCGATCCGACTTTTTCACAATAGAATAGTTAAGATCTAATTCCAATCCGTTGTGTTGTGTTTCACCAGCATTTACGCCTATGTATTGATCCAATTCCAATCGTCTTGCCACCAATAAATTTCTAATCTGCATGGAATACAATGATACTTCCCAAGCTAGCTTATTTTGAATCAAAGAACCTCTACCGCCCAGTTCATAACTCCATCCTGTTTCTGGCTGAATATCAGTATTGATCAGACCATCAGGCTTAAGTGTTTCTTCCAATGTCGGTGGACTAAATCCATGACTCGCACTCAAGTATATTTGAGTGAAATTTCCTGGCAAATAACTTAAGACAATTCTTGGAGACCAGATATTATCGAAGGAATATTCTCCTGAAATGTCTGTGCTGTCAGCGGGAAACAAGTCTGTCAAATCATAGGATGTATTGTTGTAATTCAGACCAGTTTTAAACTTCAATCTGTTATTGATTCTAAATTGAAATTCAGAAAACACGTTTTGATAATTTCTACTTTCTTCATTAATGCTCAAGGCATCTCCCAATGCTCCATCATTGGTTTGAAAAGTCTCCCAGTCGTACTGTTCCTGATAGTACTCCATCCCAAAATTCAAGGTCGCTCGATTGTTGATAAACGGCTTAGAATTCACAAGTAATCTTCCATTGGTTGCCAAGCTGTTTTCTCTTAAAATATTGAAAGGTCGAGACTCATAAGAATCGTAATGGAATAAATTGGCGACCATCGTCAATTCCGCGACGTCTTTAATCCCAGACTTATAAGACAATCCGAGCATTGTCTTTTTATAGTCCTCAAAACCTTTTACACGCCCCCATGTAAAGGCAGCTTTACTGGGTTCAGTCTCATAGTCTTCTTCGTTCAATGAACTGGGGATAAATGCTTTTTGATTAAGGTGATTTACTAAAATTGAAAGCACGCCTGTCAACACTTTTGAGCGGTTGAGCAAAGTAATGGAATAGCGGTCATATTCATTGTTGTCACGATAACCATCCGAATGGGTTTTATTCAAACTGTAAAACAGAACCTGATTTATCTTGGGATTGGTATAAAGGGATTTGTGAACCAAACGATTGTATCCATAAGACCCATAATAGCCTTCCATGGTCATGTATTCTTCTTGCTTGCTTGGATCAGGTGTTTTAAGTTGAATCATTCCTCCCAATCCAGCTCCATATCGGCTTGTTGTTGGCCCTTTCCATACCTCCACTTGATCCACAAAACTCAAGTCTAAATCTTCAATTCCTGTTTCACCAACTCCATTGGTCAATGGAATTTCATCCATAAAAGCTTTAATTTTATTGGTACCGAAAGGTGAGCGGCTTCCTATTCCTCGGATGGTAATTCTGTTGGTATTCAGAGCCCCGGAATGCATGTAGACCCCTGAGACGTTGTTGAGAGATTGTGAAATGTGTTTCTGATCCTGAATGGCTATATCTCTCGCACTTAAAACTGAATAGTTATTAAGGCTTTTAACAGTAGCTTCTCTTAATTCAATTTCAGGTAAATCAAAAGGCAAAAGCAACAGATCAATTGAATCGTTCTGTTCTTCAATACCAGAAGTTTCCTGTGCATTGAGGATCAATAAATTCTCTTGTACCAACAAGAACAAAAGAACATAGAAGCAAAACCGAAAATATGATCGATCGATGAATTGTTTCCTAATAATTAGCATTTGAAAGATTTAAAAATGCTAAATTACTAATTCCAATAAAGCAATTTATCATTTCAATTTTAATGATCAGACAAAGGTCCGTATTTTTTACCTTGCGATTTCAGAATTGTCCACATTAAAACCCCCATTGCAATTAATCCAATAGCGATGAACTGTGATAAAGAGGGACGAAGACCCAAAAAGTCGTATCGTGGATTTACTCTGATAACTTCAATTAAAAAACGTTCCATTCCATTCAAAATAAGGTAAAGTGCAAACAAAGAACCAGGAATGACCATCTTGTTTCTGAATTTCAATAAAATAAATAAAATGATCATTCCAAAAACAAATTCGTACACGGAAGTAGGGAAAACAGCAGGAACCAATTCACGGCAATATCGGCCAACACAATCGGCCATTTGAACTCCATCCTGAGCAACATTGTGTGGATAGTTATACGCCCAAAGCCAATCGGGAATAAAGCTCAAAGCTTCAGGTTTAGAGTAGTCATAAACAGCATCAATGTACTTATTGGGTCCAATTACTGGAATTCCCCAATCACCATCACCTGAAAAATGACAACCCAGCCTTCCTACAGCATAGCCAACAATTAAAGCTGGCCCAGCACAGTCCATTAAACGCAACAAAGGAATCTTTTTCTTTCGAGCAAAATACACAACTGCAATGGCACCAAAGATGAAACCACCATAAAAAGTAAGTCCCGAAAAAGCCAACAAAGAACCAAGGGGGTCTCTTACAAAATTATCCCAGTCTTCAACACTGGCAAAAATCTTTGCACCAGCAATTCCCGAGATGGCAGCGACGACTAATAGTTCGCTTACCCTTTGTGAAGGCATTATTTTTTCCTTGACTTGTTTGGGTTCAGGTAATTGAAATTTCTTTTTATCCCACCAATACATTCCCATAAATACTAAACCAAGAACCACTGCTCCTAGAACATTTCCATCCTTGCTCAGCAAAAAGGCTTGTGGGTTTTCAAAAAGGGTGGCGGAATTTAAAATTCCATGTAAAATTTTATAACCTAAAGCAGCACCAAATAAACCATTGAGAATCATAGGTAAAATAGACGGCGCTTCACCAATTACATTGTCTTCAGTTATTCCAATAAGCCAATCTCGTTTCTCAAGAAAGGCAAAGTTGCGACTCAAGATAAAACCTCCAGAGATAAAAGCAAGAACTAGAAAAAATCCGAAAGTCTGGAACAACTTTAAAAATTGCAATTCTAATCCGAAAGTATATTTAAAAAACTCAAAAAATGATGGATACATTTAGTGTATTAAAAAGTGTATTAAATTCAATAATTATTAATCAATCATACTGCTGTCAAATTGTTGAGGCAGTTTCCAAACAAACAACGGATTTCACGGTATTATCGCTGCCAACAGCACCCAATTTAACTTCTGTTATCTTATTAAACAACAATTCGTTAACTGAATCACTGACAGGAACCTGAACTTTAATATAGTTATCACTGAAACCAGTAATGAAACCATTTTCAATTTTTTGTTCAAACAAAACTGGTCGAATTTCACCTACAAATTGCTCATTAAAATATCTCCTTTTTTTGGCTGATAAATCTCTGAGCATCTTGCTTCTTCTAGCTCGCTCCTTTTGAGGAACTGGATTATCCAACTCTATTGCAAGTGTATTTTTTCTTTCTGAATACGTAAAGACATGAAGGTACGAAACATCCAAATCTTTTAAGAAATTATATGTTTCCAAAAAGTCCTCTTCTGTTTCACCAGGGAAGCCTACAATTACATCGACACCAATGCAAGAATCAGGCATCAATGATTTTATC
The DNA here is from genome assembly GCA_937927195.1 of uncultured Chitinophagales bacterium. GTDB lineage: Bacteria > Bacteroidota > Bacteroidia > Chitinophagales > UBA2359 > JAHDGP01. Next base: position 25,902 of record CALBCY010000146.1, on the reverse strand, counting down.
TTTTGAACACGTTCTATATATAAATCTTTTCTATACCGTCTTCTCATCATTGCCAACAACTTATCGCTTCCCGATTGCAGTGGAATATGAAAATGTGGCATAAACCTTTTGGAGCCAGCTACAAATTCAATTATTTCATTTGATAACAAGTTAGGCTCTATGGAAGAAATTCTGAAACGATCAATTCCTTCTAGTTTATCCAGTTCTTTTATCAAATCAATGAATTGTTCTTCTTTTTTCTTTCCTCCACTCGTTCCTTTACCGAAATCGCCAATGTTTACTCCAGTGAGGACAATTTCACGAATTCCTTGTTCTGCAATTTCATTGGCATTGGCCAATACAGTTGCTATGCTGGCACTTCTGCTTTTACCTCTTGCCAAAGGAATGGTACAAAAAGAACAATTGTAATCACAACCATCCTGTACTTTTAAGAAGGATCTGGTCCTTTCATTTATTGAATAGGCTTGAACGAAAATATCGGCTTCACAAACATCAGAGGAAACATATTTCCCTAAGCTTTCAGTTATTCCAGCATTTTCATCTTTTACTGCAGTCGCCTCCAATTCTTTCAAGTGTTCGACGATGTTGAATTTCTCAGCTGCTCCAAGTACGAGATCAACACCTGGAATTTCAGAAATTTCTTTTGGTTTAAGCTGTGCATAACAACCCACAACTATGATAAAAGCCGCTAAATTTTGTTTTTTTGCTTTCCTGATAAAACTTCTACATTTCTTATCGGCATTATCTGTTACTGAACAGGTGTTTATGATGTAAAGATCGGCCGAATCATCAAAGGCTACAATTTCATAGCCCTCATCCGTTAACATTCTACCAATGGAGGAGGTCTCCGTAAAATTTAATTTACAGCCAAGGGTATGTAAGGCAAGTCGCTTTTTATTCTCCATTATGTTGCAAAAATACTACTTATTATAAAATTTTTCTTCAGAAGCAAAATTTAATAATTTTTATAAGGTGACCTAATATTAAGGCTAGTCTCTTGATTAAGAAGTTCTAATACTTTTCGAATTGTTGATTTTATCAATTTTATAAAAAAATATGAAAAAAGAATTGGTTAAAATCGTTGCAATTTGTAACTTTTTAGGATAATTTTAGGAACTAATCACACCTACTAACTTTATTTTCTAAGCCAAGTTGAAAAAGTTCGCGGATTATTGACCTTATAATACTGGAATTTAATTTAATTGTAAGAATTTTTAATTGTTGCAAATAGCCACTGCTATTTGTGACATAACAATATTATAACTAGTTATGAAAAGATTTCTACTCAGCAGGAACTGTGTTCCTGTGCCCTCCAATGAGGTTAGAAAAACTATTCCTATGTCCAAAAACATAGGGTTGAGCAAAATTTGCTTGACATTGGTATTTTTCTTTTTTCTTTTAGGGACAACAACAACAAACTCCTTTGCTCAAAATTCCAAGGTTAATCTCTCCGAGGAATCTCAAACCTTTCAATCAATTTCCAAAGACGAAACGGATTTCTCAAGAAAACCTTCGTCTGTGTCCTTAATGGAAGTTGAAGTAGACTGTAATTTTGACATTTTATACGAAAACCCTACTTGTGGTGTAAACAATGGATTGATTACAGTTATTCCAGCCGACCAAAATGGTTCAACAATTTACTATTATGAATTGACTGATCCTTTTGGAGTTACATTTATCAATGCAACTTATGAATCGGTAGTTTACTATGATCAAATGCCTGCAGGAGATTATAGTTTGACCGTTACCCTCTTTATGAACCCTGATGAATGTCAGCAAACTTATGAGTTTGCCTTAGAAAATGATTATTCTGATTGTGTTCCTTGTGAATTCGAAGCAAGTTCTATTGCTTCTATTTGTGGAGAGCCAAATGGTGAAATTTTATTGGTCAATGCCGGCCAAGATGGATCTACTTCTTTTACTTACGAAGTTACTGATTCAGAAGGCAATAGTGTCCTTTCAATCGCTTCCATTGTTGACAGTGTTTATCTAAGCAATTTACTTCCAGGTGAATATTCAGTTAACATTGGCTTTACAGGTAATCCAGATTTATGCAACAACAATTATGACCTTACGATTGAAACAAATTTAGAGGGTTGCAACTTAAATGAAAATTGTGCATTTGATGTGCTTTTTGAAAACCCTGAATGCGGAAGCAACAATGGATTGATTACAGTTGTACCTGAGGAGCAAGACGGAAGTATTTTATATTTCTACGAATTGACTGATCCTTTAGGCGTAACTTTTAACAATGCAACTTTCGAAGATTCCGTATTCTACGACCAAATGCCAGCAGGCGACTACAGCTTGCATATCACTTTGTTTATGAATGCTGAAGAATGTGAGCAAACCTATGAATTCTCATTGATTGATGACTTCTCTAATTGCGCTCCTTGCGAGTTTGTAGTAAGTGGCGTTGATTCACAATGTGGTGAGCCTAATGGACAAATTATTGTATTCAATGAAGGGCAAGAAGGAAATACTTCATTTGATTATGAACTATTGGATGCTGATGGAAACGTTATTGAGGACATTACCTCATCAGTTGACAGTTTGAATTTTGGAAACTTGTCGCCAGGTGATTATTCTGTCAATATTGTCTTTACGGGCCATCCAGAGTTTTGTGAAACCAGTTATGATTTTACTATTGCAATAAACAATGAAGGATGTGCAACGGAAAATTGTGAGTTTGAAGTCATCTACCAAAATCCTGAATGCGGCTCAAACAATGGTTTGATAACTGTTGTTCCAGCTGAACAAGACGGTGCTACGATTTACTTCTACGAATTGACGGATCCTTCTGGAGTAACTTTTAACAATGCAACTTTCGAAGATTCTGTATTCTACGATCAAATGCCTGTTGGAGATTATTTCTTAAGAGTAACGCTATTTATGAACGCTGAAGAATGTGAAGCTACTTATGAGTTTGCTTTAGAAGATGATTATTCAAATTGTGCTCCTTGCGAATTTACTACAGGTGGAACAGCTTCAAATTGTGGTGCAGCAGATGGATCTCTAGAAATTTCAAATGCTGGACAGACAGGTAATACTCCTTTCGATTACGAATTGGTTTACCAAGATGGATCAGGTGAAACAATCACTTCTATCGAGGCCACTTTGTTATTCGAAAATCTTTTACCAGGTGATTACACTTTGAATATTCAATACGCAGGAAACCCTGATCTTTGCTCTACAAGTTACAATCTTACCGTTAATGATGAATGTGAACCAGCTTGCGATTTCATAGTAGAATATGAAAATCCAAAATGTGGATTGAATAATGGAATCATTACAGTTACTCCTACCATTCAAGATGGAAACACGCTTTACTTCTACCAATTGACTGATCCATTCGGAGTTACTTTTAACAATGCGACGAATGAGTTTGTAGTATTGTATGATCAAATGCAAACAGGAGATTACCATTTGGAAGTAACCAATTTCCCTCCAGACGGCACTTGCTTCTATGAGTTGGATTTTACATTGGAAGATGACTTTTCTGATTGTGCTCCATGTGAATTTGAGGCTTCTTTTGATGCCCCAACTTGTGGAGAAGAAAACGGAGAAATTCTAGTTGTTGCTACTGGTCAAGATGGAGTGACCAATTTCAGATACGACTTTTATGAAGTATCGGGAATCAGTCCTATACAAATTGCCGGTATCAATTCTATTGAGGACAGCATTTTCATCGGCAATATTGCGCCTGGAGATTATGTGATAAATGTTTCTTTCCAAAACAATCCAGAATTCTGTTACCAAGAATTCACTTTTACCATTGAGAATGATCAATCTGGTTGTGTTTGTGAAATTTCAGCTGGATCAATTGGAACCAATTCAAATACAGATATTTGTTCTTACGGAGATACAGTTGTTGACACGGTAGAAGTATTTACAAATAATGTAGTTGGACAAGTATCCTACTATGTAACCAATCAGAATGGTACTGCAATATTTGCAGGCCCACTTCCAGGACCAATCTTTACTTTTGAAGGAGCGATGGCTGAAATTTGCATGATTTGGGGAATTGTTCATTGTAGTGAGTTATCTATTCCAACAACCAATGATTGTACTATTTGGGACATTGAGTCAGAAGATTCACTCATCCTGATGGCGCCAATTCCAATAAACGTTTATGACTGTTCTGAAGAAAGAAGCCATGCGCCTTGTCCTGATGGAATGGGAGCTGGAAGCATCTCTTCTGTTTCACAAAAAGTATTCTGTAGAGAAGAAGCTGAAATGTTGCCAATGATCGAAGTGGATATGACAGGTCAGCAAACAGACAACTTAATGTATGTAGTTACTGATATTGAAAGAAGTTATATTAAGGCTGGACCATACAGCAGCAATGAGATTTATATTGATGCTGTTCCTGGTGAATCCTACAAAATTCTTGGAATAGGTTACAATGGTGAAATGACCAACATTGGACCTGGTGTTCCAATTGCTGATTTAACAACAACAGGTTGCTTTGAATACACCAATACAATTGAAGTATATGTATTTGATTGTGCTTTTGGAATGCTTTGTTCTATAGCTCAGCCTGGTGAAATTTCAACCAACGATAATACTGATTTCTGCTCTATTGGTGACAATCAAGTTAATTTTGTTCATGTTAACTCTACTGGAAACATTTCAAATTTCTTTGAATACATTGTTACGGATGGCAACGGAATGGTAATTGACGGACCGTTTTCAAACTCAAATTCTACTTTTACCTTTGAAGGTTATCCTGAAGGGACCTATAAGATTAGAGGAATTGCCTATGAAGGTACTTTGGAAATTCCAATGGGTGCTCACTATTCAAATCTAATAAGCAGTGAATGCTACTACCCTACCAATGCTATCGAGCTCAATCTTAGTGATTGTTCTGGAGCGAGTTTGTGCAATGTATTGGAGAATGGTGAAATAGGAACCAACTCAGAAACAGATCTTTGTGCGGTAGATGGTGGATCTTATGCAGTTGATATGTATTCATTTGGCAACGAAGGAACCTATTTTACCTACATCTTAACAGATGCTGCTACATCAGAAATTTTAGCTGGACCATTTGATGATTCAAGCATAGAAATAGATTTAACCAATGTTGCTGACTACCGAATTCGTGGAATAGCTTATGAAGGTGAATTAAGCCTTACTTATGGTCTTCCAGTATATACGGGCATCAGCTCAACGGAATGCTATGAATACACTTTCTCAGTTCTTGTAACCGTTTCTGATTGTGGAGCTAGATTTGCTCCTTTTGCTGCAAACAACGACCAAGAAAACGTTTCATTTGAAACGGCTAAGGAGATCAATGTAATGGAAAATGATGTCATTCTAACTTGTCAAAGTGTTCCAGTAATCATCAATTCTTCTGCTAAAGGAAGCGTTGAAGTATTGGAAAATGGAAGCATCCTATATACTCCAGCTGATGGTTTTGTCGGTCAGGATAAAATAGTTTACATGATTTGCTGTGGTTCAAAATGTGAATTAGCAGAAGTTACCATTGAAGTACTTCCAGATGCAATGGAAGCTAAAATGAGCCAATTGATGGTTCCTAATACTTTCTCACCAAATCTAGATGGTATCAACGATTTATTTACCATTCCTGGATTGGAAGAATACTTCCCTGGAATGCAAGTTGAAATGACCATTTTCAATAGAATTGGTCAATTGATTTATTCAACTGAGAACTTCGAATCACTGAATCAGTGGGACGGAACAGAAGTGGGTGGCAATCTTGCTGCACCTCAAGGAACTTATTACTTCGCTTTGAAGATTGAAAACGAAGGAAAGATTTATACAAAAACAGGTTTCATCGAATTACGAAAATAATAGATGAAAAATGACTTCAGATGGCCCTGCATTTTTTGCAGGGCCATTTTTTTTTGCCTATATTTCGCTTAGTCACTTGGTGACTAGTAATAAAAAAAATCGAAAATGTCAAAATTAAATCCTTTAAACTCACAAGAGGAAAGAGTAATCATCAGAAAAGGGACGGAAATGCCTTTTACAGGAGAATACACCGACTTGTTTGCCGATGGGCTTTATATCTGCAAACAGTGCAATTCTCCGCTTTATTTGTCTCATGACAAATTTCATTCAGGTTGCGGCTGGCCAAGCTTTGACGATGAAATTCCGGGAATGGTGAAGCGGAACCTCGATGCAGATGGACGCAGAGTAGAGATTGTCTGTAGTACTTGCGAAGGACATTTGGGTCATGTTTTTGAGGGGGAAAGACTGACCGAAAAAAACGAGCGACATTGTGTCAATTCTATATCGATGAAATTTGTTACCAATGCTGAAAACACGCTCCAACGCGCTATTTTTGCTTCAGGATGTTTTTGGAGCAAAGAGTACATCTTTTCGAGAATTGAGGGTGTATTGGCTACCAGAGTTGGTTACACGGGCGGTAAAATTAAAACACCTACTTACAGAGAAGTAAGTTCAGGAATGACAGGACATGCTGAGACTGTTGAAATTTATTACGACAAAAACAAAGTCTCTTTCGAACAGTTGGCCAAGACATTTTTCGAATCACATGATCCGAGTGTTGCGAGCAGACAAGGAGAGGCCCAAAACGGAAAATATCGATCTGCCATCTTTTATGCCAATGAAGAACAAAGGTTGACAGCAGAAAAACTGATTCAAGAATTAAAAGACAAGGGATTGAATGTTGTTACTCAATTGGCTAAGGCGGAGAAATTTTATAAAGCCGAAAACCAGCACCAAAAGTATTATGATCGTTTGGAGAAAGAGCCAGAGAATCTTTACCATGAGAAGCGCTTCGTCTAGCATGAAAGATAGTAATTGAAAAACTTAGGGCCTGTCAACTGGACTTATTCCGTTGTTTGAGCACTTTTAATGTTCAAAGCAGGAGATGCTTGAGCTGCCCTAAGTTATTCAATTGGCTTTAAAGCTTCTCTTTATCATCGACCTTGGAAAGCGATTGTAAAAACTTTACTAAATCGACATCGGCATAGATTCCATAGGCACTACTGATGTGCCCCTTAACCCCATCAAGGCATTCAACCCAACACAATATGGATGAATCTGCAGGATCTGAAAGCCCTTCAAACCGTTCGTATTTAAACAAATGACAATCATCATTGTTATACGATTTTAAAGTTTGACGATCAACTAAAAGTCCTTCTTGAAACATAAACTCCGTCTTGTAACCAGAAGCTTTTGCTCGCTCAATCCCAAACAATAAACTGTCCTGATCGATCATCTTCTCTTCCTTATTCTTATCCATGCTTTTTAATTTAAAATGTTATCCAGTATTCTTATACCTAAAGGCATTGATTCTATTTCTTTCTTTATTTTTCCTTAAGTATCTTTGAACATCGTTTACAGATTTACTCCAAAGACTAGTTAGGTTTTCTGAATAATTCGTCAGAATTATATCATGACCTTTTATTCCTAATTTCAAAACTGCCTTGTATCGAGAAGGTTTTTGCCCCTCTTTACTTATCAATACTTTTAAGTACAACAAGTGTTTAAACTTATCCTTTATCTTTCTTATTTTCCATTTAATAAATCTAATGTACTTGTTAGAAATTTTTGCTTGATTGCGTATTACAATTTGCATGAGTCTAAGTAATTTGTTCAATTCAAATATAAAACATATTTTTCACAAATAATAGTTTTACTATCATTTATATTACTTCACTACTTTACTACATAGCAATACTACCATTTCTAATTGACATCCATAATTAACATCAACCGTTGAAATGGTTTTCTTTAAATCGGTTGAAAGTAGGAGTCAAATCTAGCTTATCATTGAAATTTTCAATAAGCAAACAATTTGTAATATCTTCTTAGTAATTTTGTTCAATGCCCAAAAGTCCTACATTTATTCAAAAAGCATTGGCTTTTAGTGTTCACTTGTTCACATCAAGTGGAATCATTGCAGCTATTTTGGCCATCATTGCCATTTCAGATTTTGCTGCAGAAGGGCCAATGAAGTTAAGAATGGCCATGTTCTGGTTGTTTGTGGCTTTTATAATTGATGCGGTAGATGGAAGTTTTGCCAGATTATTTAAAGCAGAAGAAACCTTGCCAAATTGGGATGGAAAGTCCATAGACTATGTCATAGACTTTGCGACTTATGCAATCATTCCAGCATTTTTTATGTACGAATGTGGAATACTAAGCGAGGCTTGGCGCTTTCCGGCGGTTTGCATGGTCTTGTTGGTTTCAGCTTTGTACTATGGTAAAAATGGAATGGTTTCGAATGATCTTTATTTCATCGGCTTCCCAGTAATGTGGAACATCGTCGCTTACACTCTGTATTTCGTTACAGATTTCAGCCAAAGTGCCAATTTAATCATTTTAGTAATCTTCAGTATTCTCCATTTCGTCCCTATCAAATACCCCTACCCCAGTCGAAAAAATGCAATGATGATTCCTTCTCTTATTTTGTCCGTTTTGTTTTTTGTTATCAATGGAATGATCTTGTACCAATTTCCAGAGCGCAGCCAATTGCTCAGTTATATTTCTCTTGGGATTGTTTTTGGCTTCGGTCTCCTCAGTCTGATTGCCAGTTTTACCGATAAAAATTAAAAAGTGGTAAAAATTCGCTAAAAATGAAACTCTATGGCTTTTATTTTACGTTGTATTAATAGATATTAGATTATTAATGAGTGATTTCAGATTTGCTTTTAATTCTCTGGAACCCCAAATTAAATTCTAAGCATTCATTAGCAGCATAAATAAAACAAACGACCAATTAAATATGGCAGAAGATCCTTCAGAAGAAATCATTGAAAAGTATGTAAAAAAGGTTTTGCTCATTCAAGAAGCGCAAAACAATGATGTGGTTAAGCAGGAAGACATTGATTCCTTAAGAAAGGAACTTCAACTGGACGATCGTGAATTGGCCATTATTGAGAATGAATTCACAGGTCATTACGAGCGAGGGATGGGTTTTATGCGTCATGGAAATTGGAAGTCTGCAACGGACGAATATGAACAGGCCATAGCATTAAAACCATTTCATGAATCCAGCATTACCATGATGGCAGCCGCCAATCAGGAATTATTCTATGATACTGGCAAAGCCGAATACAAAGAAAAGGCAATTGCAATTTCAAGAAGATGTTTAAGGTTGAATTCTCAAAATCAGCATGCCTATAAAATAATAACCGAATTGGAAAAAGGTGGCCGCAAAGCCAAAGTAATCAACAAAGCTCAAAAACGATTTTCAAAAGGTTCTTTGACGAGAAATCTATTGTTTGTTGCAGTGCTTTTAGCAGTAATGATCTTTTTTGGAGGTGTTGTTTCGGTAGGAAAAATCGCTGTCTTTTTTATTATCTTTTTAGTGATTTGTGGTTTGATCCTTACCGCTTAATCCCTAATTATTTCGATTCCCCCCATTTCATTGAATTTCACAATTCTCGATGCTTTTGCGTTTGATTTTTCCTCAAACAAAGCAGGATTGACTACAAAATCGACTCTGTCTTTTAGTTTTTCCGAAATTTCACCAAATGCAGCTGGACTTGCTTCTCCTGAAATATTTGCAGAAGTAGAAACCAAAGGACCATTGATCTGAGAAATTAATTTTTCACAAAAATCCATTCGAACCATTCTGATTCCCAAGCTGCCATCCTTCGCCAATAAAGCACTGGGAAGATTTTTTACTTTCTGAAATATAACTGTCGTTGGCCTTTCAGATTGAAGCAGGAAGTCTTTTTGTTTGGGTGAAATTTTATCCACATAATTCTTTAGCCGCTCCATCGATTCCACTAAAATGATGAATGATTTTTCTGGAACCCGCTCTTTGGCCATTCGAATTTTTTCAATGGCTTGTTCATTAGTGGCCAAACAACCAAGTCCCCAAATGGTATCTGTGGGATATAGAAAAATCCCTCCGTTTAACAAACAGAGGGATGCATTTTTAATTTCGTTTTTCAATTTTTTGGACTTTTCGACTTTTGGCTTTTTAGACTTTTGGTTTTTAGACTTTTGAACTTTTGGTTTTTTAAACTTTTGGTTTTCTCCCTGAGGTCGACAAAGCTTTGGGCCTTTGGGCTAAGTAAAAATCTAAACTTTTAAACATCTAAACATACAATTAGAACCAGGCCATCAAAACACAAACATTTATCTAAATCAAAAGTTTGACCTTAAAAAGCAACTCCTAAGACCATGTCAAGACGATATTGCATATCTTTTAAGCCAAGCTCTCCATCTGGATCTAAAGCCGCAGAAACTTGCTGTTTGAATGTTTTATAGGTAACACTTCCCTCTACACCAAAGCGCAAGAAGCGCATGAAGCTAACATTGGCTCCCAATAAGGCTCCAATTCCAGTATCAACTCCATCATTTGGATAAACGGTAAATCCATCATTCAAAATGTCATTTCCGACAATATTAAATGGAATAAAAATTCCAGGGTAAATATCCAAAGAAGGTAAAAAGTGAATGTGTTTTTCAAGCCCTAGGAATATGATATAGTCTTTTCGGGTTCCATTGTTTATACTGATAGACGAAGCACCAGGACCAGACAGTTTATAATCAATGTCTGACATTCCAACTCCGATTCTAAAAGCCCAATCATTGTGATTTAAAAACCTCAAATTCAAGCTAATATTCGTTGAGCCAGTCAATTCGTAGTTGTCGTCATAATTTAACAATGACTGATTGTGCTCAATAATGCCCCAATTGGCGAAAAGACTGACTGTTTCGTGATTACCAGCACCAAAACCACTGCCTCCACGATGCCTTTTGCCACTTTGGCTAGAATTTGATTTTTTCTTCCCTAAATTCAACTTCGATTTACCTTCTGATTTTATTTTAGAAGGACTCGCTCCATTGCGAACACATGTTCTTGTACAAGGCCTATCGGGTCCATGGCCGCACTGTGCTGCTAAAAGTTCAGGAGCACAAAAAAACAAGGTGACAAACATTAAAACAAAAAGGGGATAGCGCATAAATCATTATTTTTATTATCAATAATTTCATTCAATTCATTAGACAAAAGGGTTAAGATCAATAATCTTGCCCAATTTTATCCATTCAAAAAAAATATTATACAAAATACCTATTAGATACCAATTTACTTGGTTTAATTTCAAGCAAATAATCAAACAAATAATCAAAACAAAGCCACATGCAAACCTTCCAATGAGTCCCTTAAACGGCACCATTCACCCTCTTTCACCCCGTCTTTCACCCTTCTTTCAAGCCGTATTTCAAGCCGTATTTCTAAACAATGCAGAATCGATTTGTCCAGTATAAAACGCTTTCAATACAGCTCTACTCAGATCCGATAGGATTTTGACTAAAATACGTTTGTCGCAGTTCTGGTTCGTTGTCAGGTCTCATAAATGTTCCTGAAACTTTCCTTAGAACGATAAAATCCTGCGGATTGATATTTCTGTTGTAATAGAAATAGTTATTTCTGTTAACTATTTTACGAGTTATGAGGTATTCATCGCCCTCATGTGTCCAATTCATGCCAAAAAAGAACTTATTTGTCAGTCCGTAATATCCCGTTGAATTAACTGTTCCTTCTATTTTGACGTATTCAAGCTCGTCGTTTCGAAAAATTTGAAAGCCATTGTTGTCATAATAGTGAACATAAGCAAATTTGTCAGTGTTGTATTCGTTTCTCAAATCAAGTGGCTGCAGGTATGCTTGCCCTTTTAAATACTTACCACCTTTGGTTTTGATCTCAGCACTCTTCCATTTTAAATTTCTCATTGGATCTGAATCATTGAACAGATCTACCAAATACATGATTACCCTAAAGTCGCGACTTTCATACTTTCCAGTTGCTTTGGCTGATTTAATAAAATAGGGCTCGTCTGCTAAAATAGACTCGAGATCAGATAGTTTTTTTACAGTTTTTATACCAAAATTTTGTCTTTCACCGATCATGAGGTAAGATTCCAGCTCTTTATGTTCTTCGTCAATGATTTTAGAATTGTCATAAATCATTACTTTCCCCTCCCTTACAACCCTTAGTAGGTCGTCAAACTGATCGACCCAAACGAAGATGGTCGTATCCTTTCGAGAAGAAACCCCACGTTCTGCGCCAACTAAGGTCAATTTGCGAAACATGGGAACCGATATCCGTTTGACTCCCTTTACTTCATTGTCTTTCACAAGAAAAAACGGGAGATCATTTTTAGAATATTGATATTTGAATTCGCCATCAATCAGCAGATCCGTTTTAAGGATTGCTTCTCCTTGATGAAATTTGAAACTTATACCACTTTGTGCAAATAAAGCTTCAGAAAGCCCTAAAAGAATCAAATAAATTATAAAACAGGAATACTTGGTCATTTTACCTTCATTTTCAAGTGCTAAGATAATAAAAGAAATGAGGCAATTAAGCCTTTAGGCCATGCATAAAAGCCACAAAATTAATATTTCTAAAACTATTCGATTTAAACGGAACTTAATCTTCAGATTAATAGTAATGATGAAAGTTTATATCGCCTATCAATTTGTTGGTAAAATCTTTAATTGAGTTCAATTATGGTTTCAACTGTTTGATTATGGTATTGCTGCTTGGGAATACCGAGCCACCTATTTGTTTAATTTAACCAAGCGGAAAAATTGGAATTCTTTAAAAGCCTAAATTGTATTGGCTAAGAAAACCACAAACCGCGATTAAAATCAGTTGAGTATGTTGTTTTTTAAAGAGATTTTAAGCGTAAGTTTGATTTTGTTTGCAGTAATCGATATTCTTGGATCAATCCCAGTATTAGTGGATATTAAATCCAAAGTCGGCCAAATTCATACTGCAAAAGCTACCTATACAGCAGGCATTATAATGTTGTTGTTTCTTTTGATTGGTGAAAGCCTGTTAAAAATTATTGGAATCGATATCCCCTCCTTTGCGGTTGCGGGTTCGATCGTTATTTTTATCATTGCATTGGAGATGATTTTGGGCATCAGTTTGATGAAATCTGATGATGCCAATCCATCCAATGCCTCGATTGTGCCAATCGCCTTTCCGCTAATTGCTGGAGCAGGTACTTTGACGACTATATTGTCACTTAAAGCAGAATACAGTCAAATGACCATTGCCTTAGGTATATTCCTGAATCTTATTTTGGTCTATTTTGTTTTGAGGTCTGTACCTTATCTTGAAAGGAAGCTTGGTTCTGGCGGGATAGATATTTTAAGAAGGATATTTGGAATTGTATTGTTGTCAATCGCTATTAAGCTTTTCAAGACCAATTTGTTCCTTTGATTCCATTTCATAAAAAAGTTCGAAATGCAAAAATCCCCCAATGACTTTCAGTGATTGGGGGATTTTTTGTTTCCGTTTTTGTTTCCGTTTTCATTTCCGTTTTCATTTCCGTTTTTATTTCCGTTTTCATTTCTGATAAATAAAGAATAGTCAGACCCAATTTGGGCTGGGCTAAACGAAAGCAGGATGCTCAACTCACTTTTGATGAAATTAAATCAGAAGAATTAATATTTGATGGTATGTATCAATACTCATTCCATATAGTATTATATTTGCCCTGCTTTGGGATCATTCACAAGCACAAATCTTACAATATCATAATTTGATAATGGATCGGACAACAATGCTTAGTTCTTTTTTTTGTACAAAGAATTATATGAGCCAGCCACTGGGGTATTTTTCAATGGCGAAAACCCAAATTTCATAAAAGGCAATTATGGTATTTAGCTCATTCGTATTCCTATTTCTATTCCTTCCACTGGTTCTAATATTGTATTATGTACTAGGGAATAAACTGAGAAACTTACTTTTATTAGTTTGTAGTTTATTCTTTTATGCCTGGGGCGAAGGACAATTGGTGCTCTTAATGATTGCCTCTATCCTCATCAATTACGGTGTTGGCTTATTAATAGGAGAAAACAAAAATTCCAAATCTAAAATTGCACTATTCGTTGGCATTGGAATCAACCTCGCTTTTTTATTTTATTATAAATATTTTAATTTTCTTTTCGACAATATTCAAAGTGCAGGTCTATTTGAAGGTTTTCCAAATAAGGAGATTTTGCTTCCAATTGGTATTTCCTTTTTTACTTTTCAAAGTATATCTTATCTGGTCGATGTTTATAGGCAAGAAACTGAACCTCAAAAAAATCCCTTTCATCTGGGATTGTACATTTCACTATTCCCTCAATTGATTGCTGGTCCAATTGTTAGATACGCAGACATTGCTGATCAAATCAAAAACAGAGTCTTATCAAGTGAGCTTTTTGCGGAGGGCGTAATTCGTTTTATCAGAGGCTTAGCAAAAAAGGTTTTCATCGCCAATAATATGGCATTGATAGCAGATAAAACATTCGCCCTTGGAGCCAATGACATTTCTACTCCAGTAGCTTGGTTGGGAATCGTCTGTTATGCATTACAAATCTATTTTGATTTTTCCGGTTATTCAGACATGGCCATTGGCCTTGGAAAGATGTTCGGTTTTAACTTTAAAGAAAATTTCAATTACCCTTATATTTCCAAAAGCATTCAAGAATTTTGGAGGAGATGGCACATTTCGCTCTCTTCCTGGTTCAAAGATTATCTATACATTCCTTTGGGTGGAAGTCGCGGTGGAAGCTTCAATACTTACAAGAATTTAAGCATCGTTTTTTTAGTAACCGGCTTATGGCATGGTGCCAGTTGGAACTTCGTTTTCTGGGGAGCCTATCACGGCGCATTCCTCATTGTTGAAAGACTTGGATTAAAAAAAATCCTTGATAAACTGCCTGTTTTTTTGGCTCACTTTTATGTGATATTGGTCGTACTAATTGGTTGGGTTTTCTTCAGGGCAGAAACATTGACTTATGGATTAAATTATGTTGGAACGATGTTTGGGATTCAATCTGGAACAGATGCCTTACCCTTGGTTTCATTTAACAACTATACCATTTTCATTTTGATTCTTGGTTTAATTTTCGCCACACCGATCAGAACCATCATTGGTGATTTTATCAATAAATATTTACCTAAAATGGGGCCTGCATCAATTCTGGCTTATGCATTTTATTTAACACTATTTTTCTTAACCATTTTGGAATTGGCGGGAAGCAGCTACAATCCATTTATCTATTTTAGATTTTAAAAGAATTAAATGTGAAATATATTTATGCCATAATAATTGCCTTGTTAATTTTCGCTTTGAGCTGCTCTATATTAAAGTTTACCAATATTGGATCAGCAAAAAGTGATTCTTCAATTGTTAACACTGAAAGGAATGACATCAAGGTTGACTTTACTTATCAAGTAGATAAGGATGAAACTTTTCAAATTTTCTTCCGAGAAACGAACGAAGAGTTTAGTCATGCCAAAGTTAAAACCATAAAGGTAAAAGGTAGCTCCGAATTTAGAACAGAATCCGTTTTGCTCCCAATTAGCAGCAGCCATATGCGCCTTGACATTGGATTAAACAAAAAACAAGGGAAAGTCAGAATTAAAGATTTCAGCTTGTCCACAAAGGAGGTCAAACCTGTTTCATTCAATGCTGAACAAATTTCACAAAAATTCAAATTCAACCATTTCGTTAATAAAACAGAAGTTAAAGACGGAGCGATCAATTTCTTAGTTCAGGAAAAAAATGGCAAATACAAACCCTATATCGAAAACATTGCTTTACAGGATATATTGGGACTTAAAAAGCCAACAAAACTTAGCATCAATTTCCAAATAGATAAGGAAGATACTTTGCAAGTATTTTACAAAAAAATAGGAGGAAAGTATTCTGAAAAAAATTCAAAACCGCTATTTGTAAAAGGTTCACCCGAGTTTCAAACTTCAGTCGTAACCATTCCAGCTCAATTTGATATAGCCAGGATAGACATTAGCAAAAACAAAGCGCAAAAGAAAGTACAAATTCAAAATGTAGAATTTTCAAAAGACCATTCCGAGTCCAAAACATTCCAAGGAAAATCTCTGTTAAAAATTAGCAATCCAAATGAATTTATAGGCAAACAAAAGGTAACAAATAGTGCTCTGGTATTGACAACTAAAACAGTTGAAAATCGATATGATCCTGGTCTGTATAATTTCAAACTTGAAGAAATTTTCAAGAGTAAGATTTCCCCTCAGATTGCAAAAGCTCAGAACAAATTCAGCTTTATTCAGTTGGCTATTTCATTGCTACTTTCTTTGATCTTTTTAGGTTTGTTTTTTACTGGTAAAATTCTAATCCCGTCTAAAGGCTTCCTGTTGTTCCCTATTATTTTCTGTGCAATGTTGTTGCTTCCTTTCATTCAGGAAAATACAGAATTTGCCTACAAAGCAAAAAAAATAAGTACTGAAAAAAGGAAGCTTGCTGTCAAACCAGATTTTCAACTTTCTAAAAAGTATTTTCAGGAATATGAAAATTATTACAATGATCACTTTGGATTTAGAGACAAGATGATCCGATGGAGTAAAAATTTGAAATACTACATTTTTGGAATTTCAACCAATGCGAATCAAGCCCTTTGGGGAAAAGATGATTGGCTATTTCTGAACAATAAATTAATGCAAACCTTTTACACAAATAGAGGTTTGTATAGTCCAAAAGCCGTCGAAAAACTTTGCAGAAAATGGCGCTACCGACTTATTAAAAACGAATCCGAAAACATCAAATATTACAAGACTTTTTATCCAAACAAACACAGTATTTACAAGGAGATGATGTCCGATAAAATGCTCAACGCCATTATTGATACCATTTCAAAAACAGATCAGTTGATACAAGAGGCCAATGCAATGGTTCCACCTTTTCAAATCATCGATCACCGAGACAAACTGTTGGCAGCAAAAAAAGATCATTTAATCTATTTCAGCAATGATACACACTGGAATGCCTATGGCGCATTTATAGCTTACAACAATTTGTTTTCAATAATTTCTAAGGACTTTCCTGAAGTAAAACCAAAAGAATTAAAAGACTTTAAAATTAGCTGGGAAACGAAGTTTTTCCCTGGAGATTTGGTAGGCTTAATGGGCCTTAAACATGACATTCTTAAAAACAAAAGACCAACTTTTACACTCAAACAAAAAAAGTTAACTGAATATACAACTTTGCCAAGCAAAGGGTTTCCGCCTAAAACAGCGATTCATCAAAACAATCATTGCAATAATGATTTAACGCTGCTAGTATTTAGAGATTCTTTTACGGAAGCTTTGACGCCCTATTTCTCTCTTCACTTTAAGAAAGTAGTCTACATATGGACCGATTATAATCAGGAAATCGTTGACAAGGTAAAGCCCGATTTAATCATCGACGGTCATGTTGAAAGAGACATGCAAGTTAAATAATCAATGTCAATAAACTAGAGCCAAAGGCCTAAATTGACCGTGAAGGTTTTACAAGGAAACCTATAGAGAATTACTTTTTAGTTTTTAAAATAGCTGAGAAAATCCGATATCGTTTGCTTCAATTCTTTGCGATGAACAATTTTATCAAGAAAGCCTTTTTCTAATAAAAATTCTGACGTTTGGAATCCTTCCGGTAATTCTCTTTTAATGGTTTCTTTGACAACTCTTGGACCAGCAAAAGCCACCAATGCTTTGGGTTCAGCAATGTTGATGTCTCCAAGCATGGCGTATGAAGCAGTCACTCCTCCACTTGTTGGATCAGTCATTAACGAAATATATGGAATTTTGGCTCGTGCAAGCAAACTTAGCTTGGATGCAGTTTTTGCCATTTGCATTAAAGAGAATGCAGCTTCCATCATTCTGGCTCCCCCTGATTTTGAGATAATCATGAGTGGTATTTTATGCTCAATACAATAATCTATTGACTTGCTGATTTTCTCCCCTACCACAGATCCCATTGACCCTCCAATAAAGCTAAAATCCATGCAACAACAAACAAGGGGTTCCCCGTTAATTTTGCCTTCGCCACAAAAAATAGCATCCTCTAAATCTGTTTTTTTCTTGCTTTGTTCTAGCCTTGTTGTATAAGGTTTTAAATCCGAAAAATTAAGAATGTCCTTTGCTCGGTAACCACTAAAAATTTCAGTAAATTTATTGTCATCGAATAAAATCTCAAAGTATTCAGCGGAACCTATTCTTAGATGATGATCACATTGTGGACACAAATATGCATTAGATGAAAGTTCTTTTTTTCGAACCGTTTTCTTGCAGTCTGGACATTGAGACCAAATTCCATCAGGAGTTTCCTGTTTTTCGACGGTTTTTGTCAATATCCCGTTTCGAATTCGTTTTAGCCAAGTCATAGTTTATTTGTTAGGGCACATATTTTATAACAGTTCGAAGATATAGATATTTGTTAATTGTTTGGCTGAATATCAAAAATTAACTCAAATATCGAAACGATTGGTTTCATTTTATTGAAATTCATTAAACAAAACAACCAAATCCTAGTTTGGCCATTAAAACAACAATAACGATATGAAAATTGTATTTGCAACAAGCAACCCCAACAAAGTGAAGGAAGTTAATGGAATTGTGGGCAATCAATTCAATTTCATTAGCCTAAAAGAAATAGAACATTTTACTGAAATACCAGAACCTTTTGAAACCATAGAGGAAAACAGCTTACACAAGGCAAAAATCATCCACGAACTTTACAAAGTGAATGTCATGGCTGAGGACACAGGATTAGAAGTTGAAGCCTTAAATGGAGCTCCAGGTGTCCGATCCGCAAGATTTGCAGGAGAACCACCCAATCATGATAAAAACATAGACCTTTTACTTGAAAAGTTGATTCAAATTGAAAAGCCTGAAAATAGAAAAGCAAGGTTCAAAACAGTTGTTAGTTTGATTTTGAAGGATAAAACTCTGCAATTTACAGGGCTGCTAGAAGGACATATTTTATTTCAAAGATCTGGAAGCAAAGGATTTGGCTATGATCCGGTATTTCAACCAAAAGGTTATCAAACGAGTATGGGTGAAATGTCTTCTGAGCAAAAAAATATGATGAGCCATAGATACTTGGCAATTAAGCAGTTAATGGACTTTCTAAATAACTACTAAAAAAAAGACAAAAGCACCTTGAAACGATTTAGATCATAACAAAATCATTTTCAATATGTTAGGGCGGCTTTCCCATCTAAAGCTTGAGATCGGATTGGAAAAAAGGTGGAATTCGCAATAAGATTGTAATAAAAGTAGTTCTTGTCAGACACTGTATCAGATAAACCATAAGTCCGAAATTAATGTTAATTAATTGGGTTTATATTTAAAAAAATTCCATTTTGTATTGATTATGATTGATTTTTTTTACCAAAATGTTAATTTTATTCAAATCAAATACAACCAATTTTAACTAATCACAGTCTTTAATTTGTAAACTCAGTATGAGGTCTAACCAAGAGAAAAGAGAATTTGAAGCAATGATAATTAAGGGATGCATCGAATGCAAACCTAAATTTCAAAAATTATTGTATTCAACTTATGCTCCAAAGCTTTTTGGAATTTGCATTAGATATGCGAAAGATCATCATCAGGCAGAAGATATTTTGCAAGAAGGATTTATAAAAATCTATAAAAACATTGCAAAGTTCAGAGGAGACGGCTCATTTGAAGGTTGGATAAAGCGTATTGTTGTTAATACGGCGATCGAACATTACAGAAAATCAGTTTCTATGTATCCGATACTAGAAGTTGAAAATTCATTTGTGCCACAGGTTAGTGAAAAGGTTGTAGAAAGCTTAGCCGCTGAGGATTTAATGAAATTAGTTCAACAATTGGCGAAAGGTTATCGTACTATATTTAACTTATACGCAATAGAGGGTTATTCTCATAGAGAAATTTCTCAATTATTGGGTATCAGTGAAGGTACTTCCAAGTCACAATTGGCGAGAGCAAGATACATTCTTCAAAAAATGATTGTAGAATTGCATAAAAAAGAGAATTTAGGGGAAGCATATGGGCGAATTTGATCATAAATTTGATGATATTTTTAAAGACGGCTTGAAAGATTTTGAGCTAAGTCCTGGAAATAATCTATGGGAAGGTATTGCCAATGAAATTCCTACAAAGCAGCCTGAAAGAATCAAGCCAGTTTATCTAATGCTTGCATCCTTTATATTCATGGGCCTCGGTCTTGTTTACTTCTTTTCTTATTACAGCATTGATGCTAAAATTTCAATCAACAAAAAGTTTCCCGATACAGCTATCGCTTCTTTGAATACAGAGCATATTGAGGCAGATTCAAACAACGGACTCAATACATTAAAGACGATAAAGACTACAAAATCCAAAAATTTTGATGGCTCCTTAATTTTTGATGATTGTGATTTGAATGTGAAATATCTTTTGCAACAAAACAATAATCCAAGACTCAATCCAAGTCAAATAGCAGGTCAAATAGAAAGTAATTTAGCCTCCAATGAATCGGAATTGCTTCTGGCTTCTGTTGATAATTCAAAAGCTCCATCTGCCTATATAAATAAAAGCTTCTCTTCTAATACAGAAATAAATACAAACGCAAATACTGACCTAAAAAACAAGAAAGGTTCTTTAGTTAACTTCGCAAACAAGATTAAAGATTTGGATTGGTTGGCCTTTGTTAAGCAATTGAACAAATACAGATCTGATCAATTTCAGCTTTTTGCCAACAAAAGAGATCGAAATTCGAATTTAATAAAAGGCTATTTTTCTAATAGCAATTCTAATAGCAAAAAATCTAATACTAACACTAACTTAGTCGCTGCTGAGATTGTTGAAGATTTAAACAACAGCAATGGTTTCTTGGCATCCAACGATAAAATGGAATCGCCAAACCATCAATTATTGGAACAAGCTGAACAAGCAAGTTCTAATTTCCCTTTGCTAAAAAATCCGATGCCTAGCAACCAAAGCACCGGATGGTACGCGGGTTCTTTCGCACAATACCAAGGAAGTATTTCAATGTCTAAAAAGGAAGTTAATCCTGAGCTAACAAATACTTATGATTCTCAGATTTACTATAATGGAGCTTATGGTGTTTTATTAGGCTATAACTTCAATGAAAACTTTGGAATACAAACGGAAGTTGCATTGAACTCAATTCAAGGAGATTCTAGAAAATATTCAAGCATCAATAATGAAACGACCAATATTCTTATCAAAAACGAATATTTTAAAATTCCACTATTGTTAAAATACAGATATCAACTCAATAACAATAGTAAAACTCCTAGTTCAATAAGTCATTTGCTTGGTTTGCAGTATGGCTATTTGAAAAACCAAGAACAACTTATTGATAGAGTTGCTTATCCATCTGATGAAATTCCCAACAGAAACAATATAGGAATTGTTTTGGGGCTTGACTATAACCTCCTAATAACCAAGAAAACAACATTTGCCATTGGAGCAAGAGGAACATTTAGCAGAAACTTCAACTCTTTCCAACAATTTGTGAATTTCACACCATCAGTCGATGTGCTATTTGGTTTAAATGCCAGCTTGAGATATTCTTTCAATAAATAATTCTGATACTGTCTTTTTGTCATTAATGGAATAAATGAGTGCCATTTTTTCTGTTTGTTAAATATGAAGCTTTTCAGATTACGAATTCCCATCTAACTGATAATCAAATATTTAGATAGCAATCTACTCCCGTTTCAAATTAATCTTCTATTTTTGTCTACTTTTTAATTCTGTGGTATAAAACTTGACTATATAATTATTCAAGTTTTGAAATCCATATTTGACCTTTTGATTCTAAAAAAGAATCTTTCAACGGTCAATTAAATCGAGTTAATACCTTTATCACAATTATGCCAAAGAAGAAAACAGATTATCTATTCTCCGACTATATTGAAGGGGAAGATGTAGAATTTTTACCATTGTTTGCATTGGATGAAAAAGTTGAAACAGGTGGTGAAAATTATCCAGATATTGTCCCTGTTTTACCTTTGAGAAATACTGTACTTTTTCCAAATGTTGTTATTCCTATCACCGTTGGAAGAGAAAAGTCGATCAAAGCTGTCAAGTATGCTCAAAAGCATGGAAATTATATAGCCGTCATCACTCAGAAGAATCCAGATATTGAGGAACCCAATGCTTCTGATTTGTATAAAATTGGAACTTTGGCAAGAATTATCAAAACGCTAAAGTTACCAGATGGCAACAGCACAGTTATTATCCAAGGCAGAGAAAGAATTTCAGTAAAAAAAATAGTCGATTCCGAGCCAATATTCAAAGCCAGTTATAAATTTCAAACTGAAAAGAAACCCAAAAAAGGTCCTGAACTAGATGCTTTGTTTGATTCTATCAGAGATCTATCTGGACAGATTATTCAGGCTTCACCAAATATTCCAGATGAAGCAGGTATCGTTCTTAAAAACATTGACAATCCATTGTACTTAGTCAATTTTGTTTCTTCGAATTTGAATTTGCCCATTTCAAAAAAGCAAACGCTTTTGGAGCAAGATCCTTTTACCGGGAAAGCAGAAAAAACCCTGCAATATCTCCAAAAGGAATTGCAAATGATTGAATTGAAAAATCAAATTCAATCAAAAGTTCGAATTGATATTGAAAAACAGCAAAGAGACTATTTCCTAAATCAGCAATTGAAAACCATTCAGGATGAGTTGGGAAGCAATCCGCAAACTGCTGAATTGGAAACTTTGCGTTTGAAAGCACTTGATAAAAAATGGCCTGCAAAAGCCAAGGAAGCCTTTGAAAGAGAATTCAACAAAGTCAATAGAATGAATCCTGCAGTTGCAGAATATTCTATTTTATTGAATTATTTAGAACTCCTTTTGGAACTGCCTTGGGAAGATTATTCTGAAGACAATTTTGATTTGGTCAAAGCGGCCAAAGTTTTGGATAGAGATCATTATGGCTTAAAGAAAATCAAAGAAAGGATTTTGGAACATTTGGCTGTTTTGAAATTGAAGGGCGATATGAAATCACCGATCCTTTGTTTCGTCGGTCCTCCAGGTGTTGGAAAAACCTCTTTGGGTAAATCCATTGCTGAAGCCCTTAATCGCTCTCACGTTAGAATGTCTTTGGGAGGATTGCATGATGAATCAGAAGTTCGTGGTCACAGAAAGACTTATGTTGGAGCGATGCCTGGCCGCATCATTCAATCTATCAAAAAAAGCAAGTCAGCCAATCCTGTTTTTATTCTGGATGAAATTGACAAGGTAGGAAATGATTTTAGAGGAGATCCTTCCTCTGCCCTACTCGAGGTATTGGATCCAGAACAAAACAATGCATTTCACGACAACTATCTAGAAGTCGAATTTGATTTGTCAAAAGCGATGTTTATTGCAACTGCCAATGATACATTTGACATTCAGCCAGCGCTTTACGACAGAATGGAAATCATTGAATTGAGTGGCTACTCAAGAGAAGAAAAAACTCAAATTGCCATCAAGCATTTGATTCCAAAGCAGAGAAGAAACCACGGTTTAAAAGCTAGTCAAGTTAAGATTCCAAAAACAACCATAGAATTTGTTATTGCCAACTACACAAGAGAATCTGGAGTACGATCATTGGATCGTAAAATTGCTTCGTTGATGCGTAGAGTGGCTAAATTTGTAGTTGTAGGAGAAGACTACGAACCAAAGCTGACAGAAGAGTTTGCAGAAAAAGTTTTGGGCAAACCAACCATCGACAAATCATTGTTCAATGAAAAATTCTCGCCAGGCGTTGCCATTGGATTGGCATGGACTTCTGTTGGAGGAGAACCATTGTTTATAGAAACAAGTTTGATGAAAGGCAGCAGCAGTGGCTTGGTGCTGACTGGAAATTTGGGAGAGGTGATGAAAGAATCGGCTTCGACCGCCCTAAGTTATTTAAAAAGTAATTGTAAAAAGTTTGGCTTAAAAGTCAAAGACATTGAAAAAACAGGGATTCACATTCATGTCCCTGAGGGAGCAACTCCGAAGGATGGTCCATCTGCAGGTATAACCATTGCAACAGCCTTGGTCTCTGCATTTACAGATAAGCGTGTAAAGCCTAAATTGGCCATGACTGGTGAAATAACTTTACGTGGGCGAGTGCTTCCAGTAGGAGGAATCAAAGAAAAGGTTTTGGCAGCAAAGAGATTTGGCATGAAAGAATTGATACTTTGCCAAGAAAACGAAAAAGATGTCGAGGAGATTAACAAATCGTATGTAAAGGGAATGCAGTTTCACTTTGTTAAGACGGTTGAGGAGGTATTGGAGATTGCATTGGAATAGAAGGAACGGGTTTTGGGTATTGGGTCGCGATGACGCTCCGCGCATCTTATGCTTTTGGGTCGGCGCCTGCGGCACCTTTTGCGTAAAGATTGATTGATTTACTCAGGCTAAATTAATATTAGGATTTTGTAAAATTTTCATTATTTTTAAAGGACATTTCTAAGAACATTTTAAAGAGAACAGGGAACAAAATTATTATAAAATGAAAACGACCGCTAAACTTTTCGCTTTACTCGCCTTTGTATTATTCATCAATTCATGCGATAAAGAACCTGATGAGCCGGCTCGAACTTTGGCTACGATTACTACCCTTGAGGCGACAAACATAACCGGAGCAGATGCTACGCTTGGAGGTGATATTACCAGTGATGGCAATAGCCAGATAACTGCACGTGGAGTTTGCTGGAGTTTGAATCCCAATCCTACCAATAGCGATGATTATGAATTGGCTGATGGCAGTGGTCTTGGAGAATTTACTTTAAACTTAGAAGAATTTCAACCTAATACAACTTATAATTACCGAGCTTGGGTGCAAAATAATCAAGGAACAGCCTATGGTAATAATGTTACCTTTATGACGACCGATTTGATTGCATTTACTGTTGATTCTGCTTTTGCAATTATTTCATCCAGAGCTTCTTTGAGAGCCACGGCAAATGGAATTGGCAGCGAAACAGTAGGAGGAAAAGGTTTTTATATTTCTGACAGTCCGAATCCAGACAGTGATGATTTGCAAATTTCTGGCGACATCGGTGATGGAGAGATTCTTATTTCTCTGGTTAATTTGAATCACAATACCGTTTATTATGCGCGTCCTTATGCTACGGCAAACGGTGAAGTGTATTATGGACCGGAGATCAGTTTCAAAACTGCGGGCTACTTTGGTCCTGCGGGCGGATATGTTGTTTATGATCATGGTGATAATACTGAAGGTTGGAGATATTTGGAAGCTTCGCCAGAGCAAGATGCTTACCTTTCGTGGGGATGCGAAAATCAGTTTATATCCAATACTTTTGTGGATTATGGAACCGGATTAGAAAACACCATTCAAATCGACAACAACTGCAATGAATTTAATTCAGCTGCAAGATACTGCGCTGATTATACTTATGGAGGATTTGACGATTGGTTTTTGGTTTCCAAAGACGAGGCTTTTGCTTTGCTCAGAAGCCTAGATGATTTGAATGCACTTGATTCCAACAGCAATAGTATTTGGACCTCAAGTGAATCAGCAATTAACGAGGCCTACAATGTATATCTAAATAATTCCAACAACAACATTTTTGATATAACAATTGGCAAATATAATTACACAACAGTCATTCCTGTTAGGAGGTTTTAGGTCCGGGATTCGATGTCCGGAGGCCGATTTCCGGGATCCGATGTCCGGGATCCGATTTCTGGGATCCGATGTCCGCTCATCAGCAAACTCTTTCTAGTTTCGGACTTATTCATTTTAATAGAATAATATACCATTTGTTTGGCAGGTGATAGACCATCTACGTTCTTGATTTGCCATCTGGGGTTTATTTTTGGACAATTGGTAGCTGGAGCGGGAAGGTGATTGTGGATTGATGATCCCATGTTCGAATCGCTTCTTTTTCAGTAAAATGAACGGCATTTGAGCCGCAAATAAGACAAAATTGCTCCCCTTTTAACTTTACAGCCTTCCATCTGCCTATTTTATACGTTATATTGTTAGTTATAACGTATAAAACCCCATATGGAAATGAAAAAGATCAACCGTAAAGAGTTTATTAGAAAATCTGGTATGTTCAGCTTTGGACTACTAACGGTTCCTTCGCTTGTGAGAGCATTTGGGACCACTGCAGCGCCTTCTATCCTCAAATCAATAAAGGC
>CALBCY010000145.1 GCA_937927195.1 uncultured Chitinophagales bacterium | reverse complement strand
GCTGAAGATGTATGTCCTGATTTTGACGATACACTAATTGGTTCAACCTGCGATGATGGAGATGCTTGCACGATTAACGATACTTATCTTTCTGATTGCTCTTGTGTTGGAACCTTTGAAGATTCTGACGGCGACACTGTTTGTGATGCTGAAGATGTCTGTCCTGATTTTGATGATGCTTTGATAGGAACTGCTTGTGATGATGGTGAAGCTTGTACAATAAATGATGTTTATGGTGCAGATTGTGGATGTGCTGGAACCTTGGCTGATGCTGATGGAGATGGTGTTTGTGACAGTGATGATGTATGTCCTGATTTTGACGATACACTAATTGGTTCAACCTGCGATGATGGAGATGCTTGCACGATCAACGATACTTACCTTGCTGATTGTTCTTGTGTTGGAACCTTTGCGGATTCTGACGGCGACACAGTTTGTGATGCTGAAGATCAGTGTCCAGGTTTCGATGATGGTTTATTGGGTACTTCTTGCGATGATGGCGATGCTTGTACGGTCAATGATTTTTACGGTCCTGATTGTGAGTGTGCTGGTATCTTTGCAGATGACGATGGAGATGGAGTTTGCGATGCAGATGATATTTGCCCAATGTTGGATGATGCTTTAATAGGAACTGTTTGTGACGATAATGATGTAAACACAGAGGATGATGTTTATACTTTAGATTGTATTTGTCTTGGAACTCCAATTTGTATGGGACAATTGGGGAATTTGGAATTGAACAGAGAGGGAGCCTTGTGTGCAGATAATTCTGAAGTTCCAATGGATGGAACGGAGACCTATACATGGTACAATTCAGCGGACGAAGAAGTAGCATTGTTTACAGGAAGTCCATGTTATTCACCAAGTGAAATAGGAACCTATTATGTAATTGTTTACAATCCTAATTACGATTGTTTCCAACAAGTTGGTCCAAGAACCATTGACACATTGGATGGTTGTTGTGAATTGGAAGATGAATAAAATATTCAGATTTATCTGATTGAGATAAAATAATGGAAAGCGGTAGTAATTTAGTTTACTATCGCTTTTTTTTGTGTGTTTTTGAAATTTCAACCCATTGGGTGTAAATGAAAACGCTGACAGCGTTGGTCAACGATAAATGTTAAAACGACATTATGTGCTTGTAAATCAATGTTTTTGGGCTTATTGTGTTGTTTTAAAAACATAGTCATTTAACAGTTTTTAATAAAACTTTTAAGCTAAAAATGTGGACCCTAATGACCTGTCTTGATAACTGGCTGTTTTGAGCTGATATAAGCCTTACTGTTTAGGTGTAAATGAAAACGCTGACAGCGTTGATTAACGATAAATGTTAAAACGCAACTATGTGCTTGTAAATCAATGTTTTTTGGCCTAAAGTGTTGTTTTGAAAACATAGTTGTTTAACTAATTTTAAGAAAACTTTTGAGCTAGAAATATGGACCCTAACAACCTGTCTTGAAAAATGGCTGTTTTGAGCTGATATGAGATTCACTGTTTGGCTATAAATGAAAACACTGACAGCCTTGGTTAACGATAAATGTTAAAACGCCACTATGTGCTTGTAAATCAATGTTTTTTGGCCTAACGTGTTGTTTTAAAAATATAGCCATTTACCTGTGTTTGATGCAATCTCTGAGTTGAAAATAATATCAATAGTGGCCCGAAAGGTTATTGAACCACTTAAGAGCCCTAAAAACTCATTACCTTTGCCAATATCCAATTCCGTTCTACGAGCTCAATTGTTTGGGAAATGTCCGTTTTGAATTTTTCTTTCTTCGCTTCAGAGGCAAACTGTAATTTTATCAGTTTTTTTACCGCAGTAATCAAAGCCAAATAACTTTTTTGGTGGTAGTTCAACTTTTGTTTTCGATTGAGGAAAACTTTGAAACTGTCCAGAAAGGAAAGAAGCGTTTCTATTTCATCCAATTCATAATAAGTCTTTATTAACAGGACCTTGGCATCCAATTCTAGAAAAATTTCATGATACTCAACTTGCAGTAGATTCGCTATAATTTTTTCGAATTGTTTTTGGTTAAAATGCCATCTCGATAAATTAAAAGCATAAACCGATTCTCTTTGATCAATCGGCAAGTAAGGTCGATAATCTTCTAGAAATTTTTTCGTCCATTCTTCCTTGCCTAGGTGAATACCAAGGGTGACAATGTTTTTGTAAGTAAAGGGTGAAATGAACCCTTGATCCAATAAACTGTCTCCTTGCATTTCAAGGTTGTACAAGTCAAACAATTCCACTAAATATTTTTTTTCACTTCTGTTTTGATTGGCTTTTTTGATGATGTAATTTTTGGCCACCGTAAACATATCTTTCAATTCTTCCGATAAAAACTCATTTGGGTGTTCAATGATGATGCTTTTCATTTTAGCCAAATGCTCCTCGTTTTCAAATTCCAATAAGCTCAACAAGGCAGCATGATAAAACCCAATCAATGGTTGATCGGGATAAGGTGTTTTTTCTAGATGCTCAAGCACTTCCTCAATCAATGGCAGATGGTATTCTTGCTTCGAAATGTTTTGATAATTGGTAATGGCACAACAGCTTTTTAGTTTGTTGCTCAAGTAAAATACATCGAGTTTGTTTGACAAAATCTGCAAGTTTGGCTCCACTCCACGGTCATGTCCCTGATCCAAATTAAGAGAGATTTCTTGCTCAATCACAAATTCCTGATGCAATGTTTGAATGTTTGATTTACTATTGCTGAGCTTCCATTTTTGAATGGATTTCAAATGACTGTCAAAATGTTTGTTCAGTTTAGATGCACGCATGAACTGTAATTGCAAAATCTTTTTCTCCATTTCATTTTGCTCCAATTGATGCCAGGATAAATAATTGAGACAGACCTTATATAAGTCCGCAATGTATCGACGCATTCGAACATCATTGAAGTCTTTCTTGGGAAAGACATTGCGCCAGGCAGTCTCTTTCAAAAGAGCAGTTTCATTAAAATCGTCCTTCTTTTTATAAATATATTCGTACAAATTAATGAGGGCTTCCTGTTCATTGTGAATAGGCGAACGGACGAACTTGAATAGCTCATCCAGTTGGATGGAGTCGAAACTCATCAATAATTGCAATAATTTGGAATTTATCATTGGGCTATGTTGCTAATAGAGGTAGAATGTATTTCACAAAAAATAATTGATAATCAATAGATTAGCTTAATGAAAATGAGCATCTATTTCACAATTTAAGAAAAAAGTCATTGTTTTTGGCCGAAAATCGCGGCATTATTGTGGTATATTTATTTATTACCCTAAATCGATTTATATGAAAGGTCTCCGATTAATATTTCGAATACTGATTTGTCTCGTTTTTAGCTCGACTTCAACTGATTTTCAAGCGCAAGGATGGCTTCAAACTTTTGAACAATCTGTTCATGAATTTGAAGACTTTGTTGAAACTCCTGATGGTTATATGGTAATATCAGGAGGACTTAGGCCTTTTGCTTCACACAATCCTTTCGTTAAGAAGTTTAATAAATTTGGAGAATTACAATGGGTCAAAAATGATATTCGAAAAAGTTTTTCTTATGACGTTTGGGTTGATGATGGGATAAACGCCCCATATCTCAGTCATATTGATAAAATTGAATTGAACTATGGCCAACAAAGGGATTACAATATAAACATTAGTCATGTTGACAATCCTGATTGCAGTCAAAATCTTCAGGGCCATTGGTCGGTGGAATCATGTACACATTTATATAAATTAGAAAGTGAGTGGAAGGATGAAGATTCACATAGAGTGACATTGGTATTTCAGGATGCTTTTGAAGAATCCTATTCAGTTTATGTGGACGATGTTTTAACAATTTATGAATTTAATGCAGAGGAGGCTTTCGAAATGGCTATTCTTGGTGATTTTAACTCCAATCAAACTTATACAATAAAAATTGTAAACACTGCAGACTCAACTTGCTGGTCAAGTCGAACTATAAAGAGAGATTGTTCAAGTCCGGAAGAATGTTTTTTAGCTTTTAATGCCCAGTGCCCTACTGTTTACGATTGTCTTCCTGATGCCGATAATCTGAGCTTCATGTTAGTAAATAACAAGGACATAATTCGCATCAAAAGCTATAAAGTTTATCAATCAGATGACGGGGGTTTTTTTATTGCATTATCCTATGAATTGGGAGCGGAATGGAATGCTTATATTCCGTCAACAGAATGGACCTATAATTTTTTACAGAAATACGATTCTTCCGGGGACTTGGAGTGGAGTAAAGATTTGAACGAACCTGTTAAAAGGCCTCATAAATATTTCGCATTTGCTAAGGCTGAAAATGATAATTATTATCTGACCTACTTATCAGATACCACTAATTTTCAAATTGAAGTCAAGATTCATTATTTGGAATTTGATCTTAATGGCAATACAATTTTTGAAACCGAAACGGAACACCCTATTCCTGTAAGTTTGTATGATGGTAATGATCCTTTGCATTTGGCTATTTCTTCAACGGGAAAAAGGATAATAGCTGGAGAATTTTTTGTGAATACAATTAGAAAAAGTATAATGTATTCATTTGATTCAGAAGGGAATTTTCTTTGGACCAATGAGGAATTGCTTGATACGCTACAAGGCTATGGAATAGAGGATATTAAATTTGGATCTGAAGATGAAATTTATTTTGGAGATTTTCTTGTAGGTATGGAAAATAACTTGAATCGAATTCGGAAGTTTGATTTTGAGACTGGAGAGGAATTATGGACATATATTGATACATTTTCAAATTCAATTCCTGATATAGGTTTTCAGATTCTTTCAGACAATGGAGTGGCTGTTATATATCGGCGAGAAGATTATACTCCTTTAGGGTCGGAATTAATTGTTCCTGAAATTTATAAGTTAAACTCGGATGGAATACTGACAGAATCAGATTTATTGCACGATCATTATTCTGCACTATTTGAAAGTGGACATAGTATGTTTTCTATTAGTATGGCTGAAGTCTATTCTTCAAAATTCGTGGCCTGTGATGATGGCTCCTTTGTAATAGGGGGGAGATTAACCAATCTTAGTAACGAGGGGAATAATTCTCCTTTTGTCAGTGCTTTAATGAAGCTTGACGAAAATGGTCTTATTTGGTCTTCAAAACTTTGTGGAACAGTTTTTAAAGATGAAAATGAAAATTGTCTTAAGGATGAAGGAGAAATTCCTTTGAAAAATATCTTGTTGGAAACAAGCCCTGGATCTATTTATGCAATTAGTGATTCCCTTGGAGAGTTTTGTTTTTTATTAAATGAAGGTAATTATGAAATAAATAGTTCTTTAAATGAAAACTTATGGGAGGCAAGCTGCCAGGAAAACAGTCTGTCTTTTGATCTTGGGAGTTTTGATACAATTCAAGATTTTGATATAGGGTTTCAGCCCATTGTAGATTGTCCTTTATTGTCTGTATCAATGGGGCATTTTCTTGCGAGAAGATGTTTTGAAGCTTATTTTAAAATTGATTATTGTAATAATGGTACTATCGCAGAAGAAAATGCCAGCATTGACTTGGAGCTTGATGCTTTGCTTTCTATCACCAATGCAAGTGTTGAATATGAAAGTCTCGGAGACGATGTTTATTCATTTGATATTGGATTATTAGGTGTAAATGAATGTGGTACTATCCAAGTAAATTACTATACTTCTTGCGATGCTGTTTTAGGATCCACTGTATGTTCAGATGTAAAAATTTATCCATTAAACTCCTGTCTGGATCCCGATCCTTTGTGGGATCTATCTGATATAGAAGTAGATGGATCTTGCCTTGGGGATTCTGTGGAGTTTATTATTAGAAACATAAGTGAGGCCATGGATTCGCCAAGGAAGTGGGCTATTTATGAAGACAACTTACTTTCTGAGCAAGGTGATTTCGAATTACCGGCTTACGGAGAATTGTCCATGAGATTTCCGTCGGTTCCATCTACCTATCGTTTTACGGCTGAGCAGTCTCCTTTCTATCCTGAAAATAGTATGCCCCAAGCTTTTGTCGAATTCTGTGGGCCGTTCACGGATTTTAGTTCAGAAATTATTAATTCATACATGCAAGATGATTTGCCAGCTCATATAGATATTGAATGCGGAACTGTGGTTAGTTCTTGTGATCCAAATGACAAACTGGTTGTTCCAACAGGTTTAGGCCCAGATCATTTCACCAGCCCCAATGACGATTTTGAATACACCATCCGTTTCCAAAATGTAGGGAATGACACAGCCTTTAATGTATTTATTTTAGATACGCTTTCTGAGCATTTAGATGTCTCAACATTTAGATCAGAAGTTTCATCTCATTCTTATTCAGTTGATATTATTGAAGGCAATATTATTCGCTGGAATTTTGACAATATTTTATTAGTTGACAGCTTTGCCAATGAGCCATTGAGTCATGGTTTTGTGAAATTTTCAATCAGTCAAAAACCAGGGAATGAAAACTGGACCCTCATAGAAAATAGTGCAAGTATTTATTTTGATTTCAACCTTCCAGTCATAACACCTACTGTTTTCAATACCATCATGGATCCGCCTTTTGCTGGAGAATTGGTCTGTGGAGATTTTGATCTTTCTCATGAAATAGTTTGCAATACCGCAGAGAACAATTATAAAGTAAAACTTCAACCTTCTGGTGGTTCTACTGATAATGAAATTTATGAAATTGTCGATCATCAATCTGGCGATAGGTTTATTCTGGAGAATGCGAATGGACTAGAGTTGGGACCATTTGATATTGGGACAGGATTGCTTTATTCGGTTCATCTTTTTGACTATCCTTCTTGTTACGAAACCTTGTCGAGAAGCTCCATTGAATGCATCGACAATGGATTAGAAAATAAGCCTCAAACCATAGAATTTAATGTGTTCCCAAATCCATCGAGGGAAAAGCTGAATCTGTTAATGGACTGCAATTCTGAAGCCGAAACCTTTGTTAAGATTTACAATCCAATGGGCCAATCTATTCTGGAAGAAAAGCTCGATTGTTTGTCTGGCCAAACCGTACATCGAATGGATTTGAAGGGTATTCCAAATGGTCTATACCTGATTCAAATTTCACAAGATGATAAGCAGATTACGAAAAGATTTCTGAAAGAGTGATGTGTAATTTTGAATTTTGAATCATAATTTTTGCCATACAGTCCATCAGAAAAGTGGCAACGCGATTTATCGCGTCAACATTCCATCTGAAAAAGTGGCAACGCGATTTATCGTGTCCACATTCCATCTGAAAAGTAGGAAGGTGGCTTGCATGGTCCACATTCCATCTGAGAAAGTGGCAACGCGATTTATCGCGTCCACATTCCATCTGAAAAAGTAGGAAGGTGGCTTGCATGGTCCACATTCCATCTGAAAAAGTAGGAAGGTGGCTTGCATGGTCCACATTCCATCTGAAAAAGTGGCAACGCGATTTATCGTGTCCACAGTCCATCTGAAAAAGTAGGAATGTGGCTTGCATGGTCAACAGTCCATCAGAAAAGTGGCAACGCGATTTATCGCGTCAACAGTCCATCCAGAACGATGAATTTTGAATGGAAAAAGCCAGAGGCTAAAAGCTAATGGCCAAAAGCCTTCCCAAACACTCAAGCCTTTTCATTTTCCATATCCAATAAATACTTAAGCAAATAATTAAGAATTACAATTATGTAAATTTCACGAATTAATATTGATAATCAATGAAATAGATAAGATTAATAGCTAATAAATTTCACAATCAACAAAAATAGTCATTGTTTTTGGCAAAATAAAGGGTCATTATTGTAATATATTTATAACAACCCTAAATGATTTTAAATGAAAGGTCTTAGAATAATAATAATGGTGATGATTTGCGCTATGCCTTTTATCACACAATCAAGTGTTCAAGCACAAGGTTGGTTGCAATCTTTTGAGTCGAATGATGATGATTTTAGAGACTTTATCGAAACACCGGATGGTTATTTGGTAAGATCGGGAAGGTGGTACGAAACGCCCTATCAAAATCCAATAGTAAAAAAGTTTGACCAGTTTGGAGAGCTTCAATGGGTCAAGGATGATTTCAGACAAGACATTGGATATCAAGTTTGGGTTGACGATGGAGTAAACCCTCCTTTCCTTAGCTTTATTGACAACATCCCTATACAATATGAGCAACAGGACAATTATAATATCAATTTAAGCCATTCTGAAGATCCTGATTGTACTCAAAACCTAAGTGGAAATTATAGTTGTGATGTGTTTGGCTCTTGTGATCATTTTTTTACTACCTATAGCGAATGTATTGATGAAAATTCCTACAGCTTGAGCATCCAGTTTGGAAATACTCCAAATTTTAATTCATCGGTTTTTGTAGATGATGTATTAGTTGTTTCTGGAATTACCAACTTTGGGGATTATGAATTAGGGGTCTATAATTCTAATCAAGTTTATCAAATTCGGGTTGAAAACGAGGAAGACCCAAATTGTTGGGAGGCGAAAAGCTATGTAAGAAATTGCTCAGAACCCGAAAGTTGTTTTTTGGATTTTGATTTTAATCTAAATGGAAATTCTCCATGTAGTCCTGAAGATAATCTTGCCGCTAATATTTATACGCAAAAAGACAATGCCAATATTTATAATTATCAAATAGTAGAAACTGGAGATGGTGGGTTTTTTATTGCAGTGGCCTATACTTTGGGCTCTGGATATGGTTTGTATGATGATGGCGATTTTACACACAATATCTTAATGAAATACGATGCAGCCGGTAATTTGGAATGGAAGAAGTCTCTATTTGAGCCTCAAGCGAAGCTTCATTTTAATTATAAATTGGCAGTTAGCGAAAGCGGGACATACTTTCTGAATTACAATGAAAGTGATTATTGCACTGATAGCTTGTGTTCCTTACAAATGCATCTGATTGAATTTGATTTTGAAGGAAATGTGCTTTCAGAAACCATATCAGAACCTTTAAGTTATTTTGATGGTTCGAATGCAATTTATTCTAGTTGGTTTCCGACAACTATTTTTCCAGATGGGACAAGGGCATTTATAAAGACAGGAATTGAAACTCCTTTTATCTTGACTGTCTTGGAAGCAGATGGTACCGTTAAATGGACTCAGGATTTACAAAATGAATCTGAGGAACTTGTTACAAGTTATATGGTTGACTTGAAATTTGATAATGACAAAAATTTAATTCTTGGAAGCAGGTATCAAAACATATCGGTGAACAACCAAACCGGCCCTAAAGTACAAAAGATCGATTTTGAAACAGGGGAAATCGTTTGGACTTACAGTGATACAATCTCCCTAGTTAACAGTCTGATTTCATTCCAAATTCTTTCAGACAATGAGGTAGATGTTCTCACACTTAAAAGGCATTATACGCCATCAGGTTCTGCTGTTAATTTGCCACGGATCTTAAGATTGGACAGTGGTGGGAATGAATTGAATTCAGATGTATTATTGAATCATTTTTCGGCTCTTCTTGAGAATGGTGTTTCAATGTCTTCTATCGAGCCAAATGCGTTTTTGGCTAGTGAAGATGGATCTTTTCTCCTTGGTGGAGCTTTGGAAAATGTGAGCGATGAAGGGGAAGGAAACACTGGCCTAAATGCCATAATGAAAACAGATGCCAATGGAAACGTCTTTACCAGTCAATTGTGCGGAACAATCTACAAAGATCAAAACAACAATTGTGTTTTCGATGAAGATGAAGTAGCATTAAAGAATGTTTTGGTCGAATTAAATGGGCAGAACCCTTTGTTTGCTGTTAGCGACTCTGAAGGACAATATTGTTTTCAGATCAATGAAGGAACTTATAATATAGGCAGCTCTTTAAATGAGAATTATTGGTTGCCTACTT
Source organism: uncultured Chitinophagales bacterium (assembly GCA_937927195.1). Lineage (GTDB taxonomy): Bacteria > Bacteroidota > Bacteroidia > Chitinophagales > UBA2359 > JAHDGP01. Next base: position 7,467 of record CALBCY010000145.1, on the reverse strand, counting down.
GTAATGAAAATAATTTGTCTTTCGATATCGACAATTTTGATACCATACCGAATTTTGATTTGGGTTATTTCCCACTGGTCGATTGTCCTTTGTTATCCGTTTCAATGGGTACGCCAATAATGAGGAGATGTTTTGATAATATTTATACTGTTCATTATTGCAATGAAGGCACTGTTGCAGAAGAAAATACAACTGTAATTGTTCAGCTTGATTCCTTAATAGTTCTGGACAGTGCAAGCATCGCATATGAAGTTTTGGAAGAGAATGTTTTTTCTTTTGAAATCGGATTTTTAGATTTAAATGAATGTGGCTTCTTGCAGATTTATTATACTGCAGATTGTGACGCGCCCTTGGAGTCTAGTGTCTGTTCTGAAGCAACAATTTATCCTGAAAATTCTTGCTTAGATCCCAACCCACTATGGGATATGTCTGACATAGAAGTACAAGGGTATTGCTTAGGAGATTCAGTTGAATTTATTATTAAAAACACTGGCGAGGACATGAATGAACCACGAAAGTGGACCATTTATGAAGACAATTTACTTTCTGCAGTGGAAAATTTTGAACTGCCGGCTAATGGTGAAATGTCATTTAGATTCCCATCTGCTCCAGCCACCTATCGTTTTACAGCGGAGCAATCCCCATTTTATCCAGAGAATAGTATGCCTCAGGCTTTTGTTGAATTCTGTGGCCCGTACACTAATTTTAGCACAGGAATAATCAACTCAGTCATGCAAGACGATTTGCCGTCAAACATCGATATTGATTGCATGACTTTAATAGGTTCCTACGATCCCAATGATAAAAGAGTAGTGCCAACTGGTTTGGGTCCAATCCATCTGACCAGTCCAAACGATGATTTTGAATACACCATCCGATTCCAAAACGTCGGGAATGACACAGCCTTTACGGTCGTTGTTTTAGATACGCTTTCTGAGTATTTGGATGTCTCAACTTTTAAAACATTAACAACTTCTCATCCTTATACTGTTGAAATAATTGAAGGCAATATTGTACGCTGGAATTTTAACAACATTCTTTTGGTAGACAGCAACACCAATGAACTTGAAAGTCATGGTTTTGTGAAATTTTCTATTAGTCAAAAAGAAGGGAATGAGAATGGAACTGTAATTGAAAACACGGCAGGAATTTATTTTGATTTTAATTTTCCAATCATCACTCCTACGATTTTTAATACGATCATGGACCCTCCGTATTTCAGTGTAGAGACCTGTGGTGATTTTAGTTTTACTGATGAAATAATTTGTGATCCAATCAGTGAGCATTACAAAGTTCTCATTCAGGCCTCTGGAGGTCAGGATGGTCAAAATAATTATATTGTCAACAATCATTTAACTGGAGAACAGTATTCAATTGGTGAGGATGAACAGTTGGAGTTGGGCCCCATTGATGTTTCGGAAGATTTCCAATATACAATTCACCTCAACGGTTATCCTCAATGCTACAGCAGTACCACTAAAAGAACGGTCAACTGTACTGACAATGGCTTGATCGATCAATCAAATCCCGTAGAATTTCATTTGTACCCCAATCCAGCAAATGAAGAAATGATCATCACTTTTGATTGTTTTGAACGCGAAGAAGCTTTACTCAGAATTTTTGATTCACAAGGAAAAATGCTCATGATCTTTAATCTCAACTGCCTTCAGGGACAGACGCAGCACAAACTAGATCTGAAAGATTTGGCATCAGGACTCTACATGATTCAGGTCGCCGAATACAGCAATCAGATGACCAAGAGTTTTGTAAAGAATTAATTTTGAATTCTGAATTCTGAATTCTGAATGATGAATGATGAATGATGAGCCAAAGGCCTTCTCAATGTGAATTGAAAAGGCCTTTGGCTTAAAATTCAAAAAACCAATGGCCAAATGCTAAAGGCCAAAAGCTTTTCCAATTTACTTTCTTTCCAATACCGAAATGTGCTGTCCTTTATAATTGACAACATAAAGTACATTGTCTGCAACAATCAAATCTGTTGGTTTTGAAAATCCATTTTCTTTGTCAAGCTCTTGTTTTAAATTGCCGTCCAAATCAAAAATCAACACTCGGTCATTTTCAAAATCTGTGGAAAAAATTTCACCATCAGAAACAAAAATACCGGTCGTTGCATTCATTTTATGCTCTTTCCCAAATGCCAATAAATGTTTTCCAGTTTTATCAAAAATCTGAATTCTGTTGTTATAGGCATCAGCAATGTAAATTTTGCTTTCAGTGATCTGAACATCAGTAGGGTAGTCAAACAGACCATCTGTTTTTCCTTTCTTACCAATACTTATCCAATCCGTTCCATTGAAAAACAAGATTCTGTGATTGTAAAAATCAGCAATCGCTATTTGATCTTTCCAAATATCAACACCCGCAGGGGCATCCAATTCTTCTGTTAACTCCAGCTTTGTTCTCACTCCATTTTCCAGGATAAGTATTTCATCTGTCCCATAGGTCGGTATGAATATTTTGTTGCCCTCGGCTGCAATGTGCATGGGTCTTTCAAAGTCTTTTTCTTCATTTATATGCTTTCCATTTTTGTCGATTTTCACAAGTCTATTGTGGTCACCATCGGAAAGCCAGAAGTTTTCGCCATCGGCCGTAAGACCGATAGGGGCGATTCCTTCTATTTTGATATCCGACTTCAAAACCCAATCGCTCCTTGATTCTTTACAAGCAGAAAAAGTTGTAAAAAAAGTAATCAGGCTGATCATGCTGACTGCTATTGGAACGGTCAGTTTGTTTATGAATTTACTTTTCAATTTCATGCTCTTAGTTTTCTCTGTCGTACTGACAGCATCCAGGTAAATTGTCATAAACTTCTGTACTCGTTTTGAAATTTGGTGTGTCATGTCCTGCTTTGGAAATAGCCTCCTCAATTTCTTCAATGCTGATCAAGTGCTGATCAAAATTGACGCTAAGTATTTTAGTTTCCTTGTCCCAAACAGCCTCTGAAATTCCTTCCAGTTTTTTAGCAGTGTTTTCAATTCTAGTTTGGCACATTCCACAATTTCCCGAAACCATTACTTCTTTTTGAACGATAGCATTTTTATCAATTTCAGCATGCTCCAATACTGCAGTAGCTTCAAGCGAACCATCTGCTCTGACTATTTTAGTGTCAACGGCAGTGTAACCTGCTTCCTCAACCTGTTTTTCAATTCTTTCCATACTGAGGCTATCCGCAGCTGGGAATATAAAATTGAGCAAACCAGTTTCCATGTCAATGGTCACATCGTCTATGCCTTTTAGCTCCTTGAATTTCTTTTCAAGACCATAGGCGCAAAATGGACAGCCCAATCCTTCTACGACCACGGTTACTGAATCCATTCCTGAGTTCAATGTTTTTTCATCTTGTGCATTTGCTCCAATTGGGTTTAAAATGAACCCTATGCAAATAATGCTGAATATTATTATTAAATTTTTCATGTTTATTTATTTTATTATTTATTTAAATTTGATTGTCAGATCGGCACTTCGATAAAATCTAATGCCTAAAATCTGTTATTAATTATGCTGCGTCCCTTCGGGTCGGGCTATCCGCTTGTATGATCTGCTCTGCTGCTTTTTTCAGCATGGTCGCCGCTAGTCTTCGCTCATTCCGCTCAGCCGTCACAGCTCCCTGCTTCAATAAAGCATCATAGTAAATCATATCGCTGCTATCCCTCGCAGAAATTTCACGCTAAAAAACGTATCTCGTTCCTAGAAATAAGCTCAGGTCTCTCTTTTTCTCGCTACTTACATTACTGATTAGCGGAAACTGTCCTGCTACTTCTACCGTCCATTGACCTTTTGCGTATTGCAAACCCTGTGCATACAAAAGCATATATTCATTGGACTGGACAAACCACGAACTGTTATATTCAAAGTATAAATTAATTTGATTCGCAGGATAAGTAGGCTTGCGCAATGGTAGCCCAAAGCCAAGTTTGTACCTCAGTTCATTTAGTCTGGATTTGGGGCTAAGATTGAATCCCAATTCGTTTGAAATGCCGTATTTGATGCTTTCATATCCCGCAACAATTGCTGTATAAGACTGAAACTCAGCATTGCTGATTTTATGTAAATTCCAGTCTTTTCCCGTAGGTAAAGTCAACAATTCTTTTGCAACAATCCGGAAGGTTTTTCCCATCCCATCTTTTCTGTAAAACTGGTATTTTCCCAATAATTCAACGTCTCCAAGACCACTTCCACTTGAAATTTCACCATCAGTAAAACTGGCTGATACAAATGGGACATGAATTCCAATCAAACTATTTGCTCCGGTTAAATAATGAAACATAATCGGTGCTCTGACAAATGTGCCAGCTTCTCCGCTTCTTATTTCCGTAAGCGTTTTTATAACTTTTTGACCCTTCCCAAGCATTATTGGTTTGTCCGAAGTTATGGGTGGCCCTTGTGCAAACATTGTTGCGCTCATAACTAAAGATAGAATGAGAGACAATGCAATAGGAGCAATTTTAAAATTTTTCATTTGCTTCTTTTTACAATTGATTAAATCAATACAGGATACTCTGCGAGGCTCCACATTTTGCATTGCTGTTTGGTCTGGACACTGAATTGAAATGTTGAATGCTCGCCAAAATGAGCAAAAAATTTCAAATCAATGCAGGCTGTAATAAGCAATTACAAATTGTAAAAGACAACACGGTATTTGCTAAGGCGAATGTTATCACCTTAAAGGAAGAAGCTAAATTAACAAAGGAAAGACTGTACAAATATTGGAATTTCAATATTTTTGTACAGCAGCGGAGGACTGTGATTTTGATAATGAGTATTGCTCAATGGAGTAGTAGAATACTCGATGCTGGCAATGAGATATTGAAGGTAAACGAAAGTGAAGTAGGGACTGAAATCGAAGTTTGAAATACTTACTTCGACCAATTCAGTGTCTAATTTTACAAACTCAATTGTGTCTGAGCAACAATCTTTTGTTTCTCCAAGTTCAACACAAGAATCTATTTCCTGATCCTTATTGTCGTTTTTATTTATTTTAGAATGCGAACAATGAGCGTTCTGCTGGATGCTGTGACAATTAGGGGCAGTAACCATTATTCGGGAAGATTTTAAATCTCCCTGGCAATAATGATGGCTAAGGCTAAAACCAGTAGATACGAAAAGTATCCACAATGCTAAGCTTATCACCGACCAATTATATGTGTTTTGTCTGCCCATTTAACTATATAACAGAATTTTGTATAAATATAGTTTCTTAATTTCACTAATTACTTACATAATTATGGATGCTTTTTACACAATTTGGATTGAGGTTCCCATTAAGAAGTTGCTAATAGACCTAAGATTCTGTTTGCCTTACAAATAGCTGGTTTTCAATGTTTGGGCCTTAAAGTGAAATCTAGCCTTTGGTGGACGCTTCGATAAAATCTACTGCCTTTTTCTTAAATTTTATCTAAGAAATCTCGATCAGATTTTTTTAACTGTTTGAATTGACTTGGAGTCAAGCCAGTAATTTTTTTGAATTGGGAAGAGAGGTGAGCTGAACTGCTATAGTTGAGTTGGTCGGCTATTTCATTCAAATTCAATTGTTGATAACTGATCAGTTCCTTGATCTTTTCCACCTTTTGTTTCTGAATGAATTTTTCGATGGTTATGCCTTCAACTGCAGAAAATTTTTTGCTAAGTGCAGAATATTCTTGATTGAGTTTATTTGAAAGCAATTCAGAAAATTTTGTTTTAATTTGTTCTGAATCATGGTGTATTGCCTGTATGATAATGGACTTAATTTGATTGATCTGAGAGGCATTCTTATCATCGAGAATTTCAAATCCAATGGATTCAAGTTTTTGACTTAGCTTTGCTTTTTCTTGCTCTAGTATTGGTTTTTGTATTTCAATAGTGCCTAGTTCAATTCTTAAAGTTTTAATTTTCATTTCATCGAAAATCGACTTGACACTTGTTATGCAGCGAGGGCAAACCATGTTCTTTATGTAGATAGTCTCAGTCATAAGTTTAATCCTTATTGTTTGTTGAGAAATTTGGCTTGTTTGTAAAATAAAAAACGCTTACCTAATGAATACTTTTTTGCTATTGATGAAATTGCCCATTTCATTGCTAACGGATAAAATATAAAAGCCAGAATCAACCAGATTTGGGCTCCAATAGACTTCCTTTCTGTTATTAAATTGCTCCTTTGCAATTTCCTGTCCACCCAAACTAAATAGCTGGATATTAAGGTCCTGATGTGAATTGCATTTCAAGAAGAAAATGGCTTGATTGCCCATTTGTGAAATTTCAATACCTTCAGAAATAGGGCTGTTTTCAAACAGGCTCATTATGACTGTATCCATTGGTGTAGTCGTCGTATCTGGAATATAATTTCTGTCTGTAATGCCATTAAAGTTCAACAATATACTTTCGCTAGGGTTCGCAGTATTAATTACCTCAATATTCACCGTTCCCCTTGCATCGAAATTATTGGGAAAAAAATTGACATTAATGGCTTGTAAGATGCCTTCAGGATTGGCCAATAATACAAAATCTGCGCTGTCAACATCCGATTCATAAGGCTGATTGTTGTCAATCACTTTGAAATCCCATTGTGAGGGAAATCCCTCCAACACGGTTCTTTTCCATCGCATATTCAGGTCGGCATCCGTGTTGTTAAACAATTGAATGTAGTTGTAAAAGACAAAATCGGAAGAGTCTCCATTGATGTCAATACTTTCTATTTCTACCGAGAAAGATTGTGCGGAAATGGTTTGTCCAATAGAAAATGCGCCTATCGCGCCTATCGCGAGAATGATAAATGATCGTAACATTCTATTAAGTTAAAACATAATAATCAAAAGACTATCGCTTCTAGTGAATATCATTGGTTTTGGTTTATACAAATCCAGCATTGGAGGAGAGTTTAATGTTTCTAATAATGAAACTTTATCAATGTGTTGTGGTGTTTTTCCAGTTATTGATATGAATGGAGTAACTGGTGTCAACACTATTGAGAATAATTTGCCTAGTTGTAATTCTGAACAAGCGTTGGTTTGGATGAAATGCCAAATTGCGCCTATTTTATTGTAAAGCAATTGATTGGATTCAGTTTTTCTAATCGTAGCTTCCCTTAAATTTACACTAATTTGTAAAACTCTTAAGCTAGAAATACAGACCCTAACGACTTTCCACTTAAAATGACTTGTTTGGGGCTAAATTGAATCCTACTTTTTAGCTATAAATGAAAACGCTGACAGCGTTGGTTTGGATGAAATGTTAAATTGCGCCTATCTTATTGTAAAACAACTATTTAGGTTCGATTTGTTTCCTCGAAATCTTTTACAAATTAACACTAATAAGTAAAACTCTTTAGCTAGAAATACAGACCCTAGAGACCTGCCCCGAATCGCAAAAAAAAATCCCGATGCCAAAGGCATCGGGATTTTACAATAGATCTCAGAAATATTTACAAAAGAGTGGGGTGATCAGCCATCTGCCGATGCGCTCTGATGA
>CALBCY010000144.1 GCA_937927195.1 uncultured Chitinophagales bacterium | reverse complement strand
ATTACAGAGTGCGAATACTCCCAATCCTCCTCGACAAATAACCTGGAATTGCATGGAATCTGACTGGCGATCAAAACTGAATTGGTGTCCGAAGGGGAGCAGGAAACAAATTGATAGGTGTACTTTTGCTCAATCAATTTCTGTCGAATAAAAGCCCCGGCATCGTTGTTCCTGAACTCAGATAAAACAACAATCTGAGCTTTTTGCTGTTGAATAAATCGGACAATCCCTCTCACTCTTGAACCTCCACCTTGTTGGATATTCCAACTCAATATCTTTAACATTAGGCGGTTTTCTTTTTAGCAGCTTCGATGCTCTTTTTAAGAGCAACCATAATGTCAACAACAGGTTTGTCCTCTTCCCCTTCATCCAAGCTGACGATCTGCTTCCCTTGTACTTTTTGTTCCACAAGTTCCAATAAAGCATCTCTGTAGCGATCCTCAAAATCAACTTTGTCAAAAGTAGTCGTCAGTGATTCAACCAATTGTTTTGCCAATTTTAGTTGTGCTTTGTCAGCTTCTTCCATTTTACTGGTGTCAGGAACATTTGCGATGTCTCGAATTTCGTAGGGAAAACGAAGCTTGTACATGATCAATGCATTTTCATGTGGAGTGATCAAAACCACATCTTCTCGATCTCGAAGAATGATTCTGCCAATACCAGCTTTATTTGTTGAGCGCAGGGTTTCACAAAGCAATGAAAAAGTCTTCTTGGCTACTTCACCTTCTGGGCCAACATAATAAACACTTTCAAAGCGATTTGGATGTACCTCGTCAATATCAACAAAGGCTTCGATGTCGATGGCTTTTGTACTTTTAAGTTTGATGTTGTCCAGTTCCTCTTTTTTGAAAATGGCATATTGGTCTGGCTCGTATTCGAAGCCTTTAACGATGTCGCTGTATTCCAAAACATCCTCGCAGGTTTTGCAGTACTTTTTATAGCCAACTGGGCCATTGTCCTTTGAATGTATTTGCTTAAAAGAAACGTTTCCTTTCTTTTCTATGGCACTGAAAATTTGAACTGGTATGGTTACCAATGAAAATCTTATGTGTCCTTTCCAAACTGATCTCATTTGTTAAATGTGTTTTAGGTTTTTGATTGAGCTATTTGCCATTGGCCTTTAGCCCTTGGCTTAGTTTTTTGTGTAAAATTCTATTTCATGTTTATCATCGTCTTTTTCTTTTCTATTCTTTCAATTCCACAGCTTCGAACTTTATAGGAATCGCGATAACTAGATGATTTGTTTATGAACACGTAGGCACAAAGACGCGAAGGTTTTTTTCAACTTTCTTTGGGCCACATTTTTAGAAAGACCGGTTCTCTTAGCGTATCATTTGAACTGTAAGAGGCGAAAGTCACCTCGCAATGATAAGCTGGGATTACCCAAGTCGTTCTGCTTTCTTCTTCCACCTTTTCATTGATGGGTTTTGAAATGCTGTCCAATTTATTCAATTTTTTCCAAATTTCCTTCATTTTCTTTTGATCAAATCCTGTTCCTACTTTCCCATAGTATTTCCAATCATTGCCTTCTTGGACTGCTAGGTGAAGTGCACCAAAGGAATTACTGCGATCACCTTTGCCAGCAGTATAGCCGATGATCATGGCTTCAAAAGTTTTTCTAAACTTGATTTTCTTCCAAGCCGTAGAACGTTTGCCCGGCGAATATTTACCATCTTTCTTCTTGGCAATGATTCCTTCTAAGCCCATTGCTTCGGCTGCTTCATAAATTTGTTGGCCGTCTTCGAAGGTTTCGCTAATTCTAACTTTGTCACCAGTTTTAAGAATGGCATTCAACCATTCTAGTCTACGCGTTAAAGGCATTTTATCCATTCTTTTCCCATCGAGGTACATACAATCAAAAGCATACATGTAAGTTGGTTTGCTTTTGCTAGCAGCTGCAATGCTGTCTTTGCCAACACGGTGCATTCTAGAAATGATGTCTGAAAAAAGCGGTTTGCCTTGCTTGTCCAAACAAACCAATTCGCAGTCGATTATTGCATGCTGAACCTTGAGAAACTTCCCGTCTTTAAATTCTGGAAATTGGTCAATCAAGTTTCGGCCAGATCGGCTCATTAATTTTATTTCACCCTTGTTCTTATATAAAATAGCTCGGATGCCATCCCATTTTATTTCATACTGATATTTGTCTTTTTCTTTGGTTTTAACTTTGGGCAGAGTGGGGGAGCTGTCACAAAGCATTGGTTTTATTCCAGATTTAAAAGAATCTAAACTTGCGGACTCATTCCGTTGAACGATCCATTCATTGTTTTTGATTAAATACAAGGAATAAGTCGCATCCCAGGCTTTTCCTATTAATCTGAATTTATATTTCGTTTTACTTTTTTTGATCCATTCAATCTTTCCGCGTTCATAAACCCACATTTGTCCGCCGCCATATTCCTCCTTGGGAATGGTTCCTTCAAAGTCAATATATTTGGCAGGATGGTCTTCTGTCTGAATGGCGAGTCTTTTGGTTCCTTTTTCCAGTGGCAAACCTTTGGGAATGGCCCAACTTTTGAGAACGCCGTCTTCTCCCAATCTTAGATCATAGTGGAGATTGGTCGCTTGATGCAATTGAATGACAAACTGATTGTCAACAGAGCCATCGAGTTTATTTGAGCTTGAAGAGACTCCACTAGGCTCAGCAGTTTTGTTGAAATCTCTTTTCGCCTGATACGCTGACAAGCTAGACGCATTATTTTTCTCATTTGCTTTCTCATTTGCTTTCTCATTTGCTTTCTCATTTGCTTTCTCACTTGTTTTGTCATTTGGGTCCTCTTGATCATGCAATTTTACAGCCTTTTTGTAAAACTCTTTCCAAGGATCTCCATGCTCACGAACGTATTCTAATACTGCCTTCATGTCATAGGCTTGGGCGGAAGGAATTTCTTTTATTTCATCCCAAGGCAAAGGCATCGAAACAGGAGCCCCTTCTTTGCCTCTGAGACTATATGGAGCGATGGTTGTATTTCCTGGGTGGTTGCGGTAGATGTCCAATAAAATTTTATCCTTTCTTTTGTTTTTATGAACAAAGAGGGTTGTATCTGGATTGGATTTTATGAACTCCTTCATTAAATCCTTGACACTTTTAATCATGGTGTCATAATCCCACAGGGTTAAAATTGGAACGACGATGTGTATTCCTTTGCCGCCACTTAATTTTGCAAAAGGGATGTATCCATAAGCCTCCAGAAAATCTTTTAATCGAAAAGCCAATTCTCGGACCACTTCAAAATCATAATCTTCAGGAGGGTCAAGGTCAATGACAAACTGATCTGGATTATTGATGTGATCGATGCTGCTGTTCATATAATGGATTTCAAGGGCCGCCAAATTAGCGAGCCAAACCAAATGTGCAGCTTTGTTGCTGATCAAATATTCATTCTCTTCATTCCAAGGAGGATAGATAGTGGGCATCCATTCAGGTGTCCAAGAAGGTTTATTTTTTGTATAAAATTTCTTTCCAGCTACTCCGTCTGGATACCGAATGAGCGTTAATGGTCTGCCTTTGACATAGGGCAGCATTATGGGGGCAATTTCAAGAGCATAGGCAATAACCTCCGCTTTGGAATAACTTTTCGTTGGATAGATCAGTTTTTCCAGGTTGGTCAGTTTGAGCTTTTGGCCTTCAACTTCTGTGTATACCGCTTTTGAGGGCATTTAACTATAGAACAAATTTTAGATGTTAGATATTAGATTGCTGTGCTTTTAGTTTCAAGTAAAAAGTATATTCGCTACTAATGATAAGCTACTCAAAATGAGATAAAACTTACTTGCCAATTTTCTTGCCAATTTTCTTGCCAATTTACTTAGGGATATTATGGCTCAATCAGCATGGCTCATTCAGTATCTTAGGCAGCATCTTAGGGATTAATCCCTCGAAAGTCGGCCGCAAATGGTCTGCTGCTATGAGGGGCGTCTCATCAGCTGCCAAACCGCTACTTAATCTAAGGA
>CALBCY010000143.1 GCA_937927195.1 uncultured Chitinophagales bacterium | reverse complement strand
TTAGCTTTTGGCTTTTGGAGTTTTTTATTGTTCATCAAACCCCACGACCCAGGCGAACCCAAAAGGCCGCAGGCCGATCCAAAAGCTGTGGTCGCATGCAGCGTCGACGCGCCCCAACACCCAACACCAAAAAAATCGAATACCGAATACCGAACACCGAATACCTTTCCCATAAAATTAAAATTTTAAACCAACACTAAAACCAACACTTCTTGTCGACGGGTAGGACATGTCTTCAACCCCATACGCAAAGTTCCTTCCTTGCATGGTACTCAATTCCGGATCGAAGTGAGGGTTTTCTGTCCAAACAAACAAGTTGCTTCCAACGATTGCTAATCGTATTTTTTCTATGCCCAATTTTTCAGTGAACTTGGGTGAAATTTCATAGCCCAAACTCAGTTGCCTCAATTTCAAATAGCTTGCATCGTACAAGGCATTGGCCTCATTGGCTCTGTTGTAATATTGCCCGTAATAATCAGCAGCTGAAATAGAAGCAGTATTGGCAACATAGTTGGGGTTTTCTATTGATCCGATATTGGTGACTCCTTCACCGATGATTCCTTCTTCTCTTCCAGGAAGGGTGCTTTCCAATACGCCTGATGTACTGGCAATAGATAAAGTTCTTGAAACAATAGTGCCACCATGTCGCCAGTCAAACAGGACGTTTAGGGTGAAATCTTTTATGCGAATTTCATTGCCAAAACCGAGCATGAAGTCGGGATTGTAATTGCCCAAAAGTTTTAATTGACCATCTCTGACGGGAATGCCATTGCTGTCATAAACATCTTGTCCGTTTTCTTGTAAAATGCCAGTTCCATAAATGTCTCCAATTTTTCCGTCCGGGCTTGCGATGAAATAAGTTCGGTTTTCTGTGCTGTTGTAAACACTTGAAAAGCCAGTTACATATTGATCGATTCCTTCTGGTAATTCTAAAATGCGACTTTCATTTTTCGAAAAGTTCACATAGGTCTTCCATGCAAAGTTTTTTCTGTAGACAGGCGTTCCCTGCAATACCAATTCTATTCCACGACTTCTTATTTTACCACCATTGACCACTCTTTCAGGATATCCGCTCGAAGCAGAAGCTGGCAAGTTGATGATCTGATCTTTGCTGATGTTTTGATACCAGCTGAAATCAATTCCAAATCGATCCTTGAAAAACCAAAGTTCTGTTCCTAGTTCAAGGGCGTTCAATCTTTCAGGTTTCAATGCTGCATTGAGTAGGGTGGAGGAGTTGCTTAATAGGGCTTGGGTTCCATAGTTCTCATTAAACACGAAAGTGTTTTTTAGCTGAAATGGATTGGTGTCGTTGCCAACACTTGCAGCGCTTAATCTCAATTTTCCATAAGAGAAAATGCCGGGTAATTCGAAGTTCTCAGAGAACAGCCAAGCGATGGAACCAGAATAATAAGCGAAGGAATTGTTTTCGCTCGGCAAGGTGCTGGACCAATCATTTCTAATGTTCAAATCGAGAAACAATGAATTGCCCAATCCAACATTGACAATTCCATAAAGGCTGTTGATTTTTTTCTTTGTTTTTTGTTGACCAATGACTAATGGGATTTTTGAATTGCCAAAATTGTAGATTCCTGGAACCGATAATTCTCCAGCCCTTGTGTTTTTGTAATCGATTGATTGACTCATTTGATTGCCACCGGCTGAAATTGTCAAAATAAAATTGTCGGATATTGCGGTTTTGTAAGTTGCCATCAAATCAGTATTCATTTCACGAAAAGAAACCTCATCTTCTCTGTAGGCACCATTTTTAAAACGCTGAGTACTAAAGGCGCGCTTGGATTCTCTTAGGTCGTGGTAATAATCCATGCCAGATCGAAAACGAATTCCAAGTTTCTCATTTAATTGATAGTTAAGAGCGACATTGCCCAGAAATCTATTTTTGTTGAACCCATTTGTGTTTTCATAAACATTGAAATATGGATTGTCCATCCATTTGTAATTGTAGTTGAATTGGCTGAAACCTTCTTGTCCATCTTGCCAATAATCCTGTAAAGATTCGACATTGGCTTGTCTTCCCATCCAAGTAAATAGGTACATTGGGTTTTCACTTCCGTAGCCCAGTCCTGGACGGTGAGTGCTTGAGGAATTGATGTAATTGGCAAAAATTCTGGCTGAAAGTTTATTGTTCAATTGTTGTTTGGCACTAATGGAAAGTCCATTTCTAGTTAAGTCTGTATTTGGAATGATTCCCTTGTTGTCCATTCTATTGAATGAAATCCTAAAGGCAGAATTTTCTGCATTTTTCGAAATTGAAATGCCATTTTGTAAGGTCGTACCAGTTTGGAAAAAATTGCGAATATTGTTTGGCTTGGCATTAAATGGAGTTGCGGTGATTTGATTGCCTCCTCTTGAAATGATGTCTCCACCTCTCACTGCTTCTCCAGCAAAGTTGGTGGAGGGGCTGTCAAATTGTGTAATCAATTGTCCATCCATTCTTGGTCCGAAACTTACGATGCCTCCATCGTTGGTTCCTGCTCCAATTCCATCTTCATAGGCAAATTCTCCACCAGCACCTTGTCCATAAATGTTTTGATACTGTGGGAATTTTACTGGTGTTTCAAAGGTTGTGTTGTGATTGAGGCTAATGCTTAGCCCCTTTTTTTCAAAGCTGCCATCCTTGGTGCTGATGATGATGACACCATTGGCCGCTCTAGTTCCGTAAAGGGCGGCAGCGCCCGGGCCTTTCAATACATTGATTGAGGCGATGTCTTCTGAGTTGAGTTCTCCTAAGCCGTTTCCATAATCGACTTCTTGAAAATCTGCCTCGAGATTCTCAGTGTCATTGGCAATCAACTCATTGCTGATAGGAACACCATCGACGACAATTAATGGTTGATTGGAACCAGAAAGAGAGCTTTCTCCACGAATGACTATTCTTGATGAAGACCCGACGCCAGATGCTCCGTTGGTGGTTTGTACTCCTGCTATTTTACCAGCCAAGGCATTGCTTAGGTTTGATTCTTTGATTTCATTTATGTCTTTACTGTCCAATTTTTGAACAGAAAAGCCAAGTGCTCTTTTTGGGCGATTGATGCCCAGTGCGGTGACAACAATTTCTTCCAATCTCTGGTCTTCCTGATTGAGTTGAATGTTCCAGTCTTGATTTTTTCCAAAGTTGATTTCCTGTTTTTTATATCCCAGAAAGGAAATGACAATAATGGCCATGTCAGGCTTGTCTACTAGTAAAGAAAAGTCTCCATTCAGATTACTGATTGTGCCGTTGTTTGTTCCTTTTTCATAGATGCTGACACCAGCAAGTGGAATGGATTCCGATGCATCCTGTATTTTGCCTTTTATAATGGTTTGACCAATTATAGAAAGATGGAAAAGTTGCAAAACGAAAAGCAATAATAGCTTTTTCATGAATTTTTTTTTGAATGTTGTTCTTTTATTCAAAGTTGTAAATTTCACGAAATACAGAAATGTATTTCACGAAAAAAACAAGGTCAAATAGAAAATGGAAAAATTTTGGTCAATGAAGTGGCAGTATTCAAAGGTGATTGAATACTTGTTTGACCTTGTTAAGAGAATTGGTATGGAGGGCCGCGGAAATTAAAGTTAAAACAAAAGTAAGTTTTAACCGATCGATGTACGAATTCCACAAATATGACTTTGCAATCATTGAGGATTTGTTTGATCTGTATTACTAGCTTAGAATTGTCTTTTTGAGACTGGAGGAAATAGAAAAGTTCTGATACAGAATTGATGTCTGAAAGTATTTCAGGAAAGCAAAACAATCCATTAGAGGCAAGTGTGTTTTCTTGAAAAGAATTTGCAAAGTTTTCACTTTCCCAATCCAAGTTGTGAAAAGTATCTGTATCAAAGCTTGATTTTGAAATACCCAAAAGCCAAGCACCACCTCTTTTATCTTTTCCAAGAACTTGCTTGCCGGAATTTAGAATTTGATCGGCTTTGTTGAGATGTTTAGCAGTCAATTCGGGACAGTCATTTCCAAGAACAATGATGTTTTCATAACCTTTGCTAAAAACAGCCTCAATGGCATTACAAATTCTAGCGCCAAAAGAATCGCCAATTTGCATTTCACTAAAAAAGTTAAAAGAGTCAATTTTACTCTTTTTTATTTCTTTTTGAGTTTTGGCAATCAGGTATTTACAGAGCTGAACATTTGCAGAATAAGGATTTTGGCCAAGGAGTTTTTTATTGCTGGCTTCTTCCTGCGCATTTCTGCTGAAAAATAATATGGCGGTGGTTTGTTTCAAACGTCTTGTTATTCAAATGCAAGTAACAAAGAAGGTTTGGGATAAAAGGTATTGGGGGAGACTTTTTTTGACTTTGTCAAGAGTTCGGCATTCGGCATTCGATGTTATATTTTGCTTTAGTTTTTACAAAGCAACCGAATCAAAAATCAATTGATTATTATAAGCAATAATTTTAAACTTAAGCCTTGACTTATTCTTAAACTTATCTCTCAGCCTGAATCAGTCAATCAAGCGTTTTTCTTTGAATTTCCAATCTCCTTCCTTGATTTCATCGAATACTGTTTTGGCTTTTTCTTGTCTATCGGCTTGAAGATAAGCCATGGCTAAGTACCAACGGGTTTGTTGGATGTATAGAGGGCCTGCATTTTTAATCAGCTTTTCCAATTGTTTTATTGCTTTTTCTGATTGTTGTGAAGATATATTGGAGATGGCCGCATAAAGTTGAAAGGCTTCATTGCTTGGGTTATTGGAATGAAGTTCCTCAAAAGCCAATGCTGCTTTTGGGTATTGTTTGGATTGATACAAATTGACGGCTTCGTTTATTTTTAGGTCATTGTCATTTTGTAATTCGATATTGGAGCGTTCAGTAAGAACCATTCGATAGGGTTCGTAATTCTCACTGAACAATTGGGTGCTGTTTGGGGCATTCATCATTGGGATAAATTGACGAAGCAAAACGAACAGTAATAAACTGGCAGCGATGGCCGTAAAGCGACGGAAATTTAAATTGCGAACTTTGTTTTTTGATGGAATTTCATCGATTTTACTTGTTTTTGTGCCTGTTTCAGCGACTGTTTCCATTTTCCAATTTGAATCTACCTTTTTTAAAGTTTCCCTCAATTGATGAATCTCAGGATCTTTCACGGCATTGGCTAATTCTTGATGAATTTGTACTTCTTGTTTTAAGGCATCATTTTTTTGTATTTCACTTTCAAAAATAGAACGTTCCTGTTCTGACATTTCATCCATCAGATACTTTTCTATTTGCTCGTATAATTGTTCATTTTCCATAAGCTATTCTAATTCATTCTCAATTCCAAAAACAAAGGATCAGCTTTGACAGCAGACACCAGTTTCTCCTTGCAGAGAAATTTTCTCTTTTTTATATATCCTACACTGTTGCCCATCTGTTCGGCAATTTGCCCTAAGCTAACCTTGTTAAAAAACAGAGACATTATTTTCTGACATTTTTCATCGAGTTGATCGAAGTGTTTAAAGAAAATTCTTTCCTTGTCTGTCCTTTCAATATTTTCAATCATCCCTTCATCCAACACAACAGGTTCAATATTGGTCAGTGGACTTAGTTTTTTGTTTTTTCTGTTTCTAATTTTTGTCAACCACATGTTTCGACAAACGATTCGGAGATAACTTTTTAAAGTGCAAGTCAATACAAAGTCGCCTGCCTTCAATTTTCTGAACAAGGCGATTAATCCGTCTTGAAAAATATCTCTAGCATCGGTTTCTGTTCCATTGTTTTCTTTTACCCATTGAATAACAGATGGTAGGACCAAATTGTAAATTTCTTCAATGATCTTTCCATCGGATTGTTTCAAACCTTCTAATAGCAAAATGTCATTGCTGTCTCTTGTGCTAATTGTTTTCATATATCATTGATCAAAGAATGGTTACCCAAAATTGCATTTCACTATAAGATATACAAAAAATGTCAATAAGTTTTTTGTCTAGGTGAAATTTCGTCTTTGTTGTAAAGTGCTTGGGAGTTATGGAATAGAAGGAGAGTAGAAAGAGAGTAGAAAGAGAGTAGAAGGTCAACTTAATCATGCATGCTTTGCTCCTATGTTCATTAAAATCTGGTTGTGGTAAAAAAAATAAGCTTGACGGGTAACCTTTCTGAATTGATTGCTATATGGAAGTATATCAATGAAAAATTAATATAAAATAAAAAAAGATGAAAAACATTAATTGTATTCAAAACACATTTGCAAAATTATTTTTACTGGCAATTTTATTTGGACTGGGTTTATCCAGTTGCAATAAAGATGATGCTAGCCTTAGTTCAGGAACATTTGATGAGGTGGTTGAACAGGGAGGTGTTTTCTCAGCACCAACTACTAGCAATGAGATAACAGAGGTTTCAGAACCGGTTCTCAATGAAGTAGACGGAGAAATTTGGACTTGCACAACCGAAACGGTTAGCATCCAAGAAGGTGCTGGAGGAAACGAGGGCTTCTCTTTATTTTCGCCCAATTCTAATGTGATCTATCCTGGTAGTTTATTGCAGGGTAAAACTTTGTCGCAGGGAACACCTGATGTTATCGCGGTTGCAAGAGCGGGAGGTGAAATTTCTACCGATGTGCTTGATGGAAACATCGTTTCTTCTTTTGAAGTAGATGAAGTTTCAAAAAGTAAGGTTACTGATGCAATCAACAATATTATTGCTGGAAGTACTGGCGTTTTGCCTGCGAATTTCAATATCAAAATAGAAAACATTCAAAGTCGGGAGCAATTTGCATTGTCCCTTGGTTTGGATGTTAACAGCACATTTGTAGATGTTGAATCTAAATTGAACTACAGTTCAAATACCAATAAAAACACTTTTATGGTCAATTTGAATCAGAGTTTTTATACCATGAGTTTCAATATTCCAACTTCGCTTGACCAAATATTTGATCCTTCTGTAGGACCGGAAGATTTAGCGAGATATGTTGGTCCTGGAAATCCTGCTACTTATGTTTCAGATGTAACATACGGCCGTGTTTACTACATGATGATAGAATCGTCCTCTTCCATCACTGAAATGGATGCAGCTATAAATGCTTCATTTAACGGTGTTGCCACGCAGGTTGATGCAGAGATTGAAGCGAGTTATCTTTCAGAATTAAATGAATTGAAGATTTCCGTTTTTGCTTATGGTGGAGAATCAGGTTCGTCCTTGCTTACTGCAAGTACTGGGGGACAGATAGATGCTGTAGTCGCTTTGCTTGAAGAGGGTTCTGTAATTCAAGCAGGTAAGCCCATTTCATATGTAGTAAGAAGTGTTTATGATAATCAAATTGTTAGTACACAATTGGCGACCAATTATGATGTTACAAATTGCGTACCTGTCGGCAATCAGGGAGCGCCACCATATATCCAACATTGGACAGGAAATGTGGTTTCAAGCATAGGACCAATTGGAGCAGCCTTTGCAACAACGGGAACAGAATTTGTTTTGATCAATAAAGCTGGAACGCAATATTTGGTGAGCAATACCGGAACGCTGGATGGACCTTTTCCTATTTCAAAATTAACAAATGAGCCACTTCCGTTTTCTGGAATTGGTGCTGCCTGTAATATAGATGGCAACAATGCTGAAGAACCATTTGTTATGGTTTTTGATGAAACCGGAACTCAATATACCTACTTCAATTATGTAAGTGGGAATCAACTCAGTATTCATCCGATTTCAGACATAGCTAATGGATCCAATCCCTTTAACCTGTTGGGCATCGGAGCGGTGGCATTTCAATACAAAGATTCTGATGGCCCATCACAGAGATATATGTTTAGTGCGGAAGGTGATCAGTATGCGCATTACAGCAACAACCCCAACGAGTTTGATGACTTATACGATCTGTACTATTGGGGAAACCCTGATGGACTTGTTTCCGCTAGAATTTCTGCAGTTGGTGCGGCCATCGGTTTTAGAATTGGAGATGATATCTTTAGAATATTGTTTGACAAGGGAGGAACAAAGTATGTTGTTCATGGAAATGGTGGACTTATACTCGGCCCATTTGATTTATAGTGAAATTATTGATTTTTAGATAATTGCAAATTGTTGTATGAAAACCAGCCCTGATTCAATTCAGGTGCTGGCTTTTTCTTGGTTTAATAAAACTTAAGTGTTGTATTAAAAAAAAATAATTATGAAATATTCTGTATATTTATTATTCTTCGACAGCTATAAAATCTGTAATTAGAATAGATGCGTTTATATCTATTTATTTTGTTCTACCTTTTTGTCTGGATATTCGGACTGACTTTGAATGCGGGAAATGACACCTTGCGTTGTCAAGAAATGTATGCTGAAGGAAAGGCCTTTTACAAGGATGGCAATTATGAAAAATCAAAGAAGGTTTTTGAAAAAACCATTGAATCTTATGTGAAGTTATTAGGAGAAGAAAACTTGAAAGTTGCAGATTGTTATTTTCGTTTGGCAAAAAACTTTAGGCGTTTAAGATATCATGAAAAAGCATTTGAGGCGATTAACAAAGGCTTAAGTATTGGAGTGCTTTTGCCAAATTCGGACAGTGTTGTCTCTGATCTTTACAATGAAATGGCACACAACTATGATCGTTTGTATAATGCTGAAAAGGCCCTGCATTATTTTCAGCTCAGTTTAGATTATTTCATCAAAGCAAAACCAGAAGATCTCTATACTGTTGGCGGTGAATATATGAACATGGGCAACGTATATTCTGGAATGGGAATGTATCGAAAAGCTGCAGAACATTACGATAATGCTTACCAGGTTTTTAGAAAGACCAGTGAACCCAATTCTACGGCATTCAATCAATTGTATTTCAATATGGCTGAAATGTTCAGGAAGCAACAGGACTATGAAAAAGGATTGGACTTTGCCGAAAAAGCATTGGTAATAAAGCTGCAAAACTATGAAGAAACCCATCCAAGTGTTGCAAAGTATTTTGGGGTTGTGGGAGAAAATTATCGATTGAAAGGAGATTTGGAAAAAGCCCTTTCGTATAAAATTAAAAATGTCGAATTAATTGAAATAGCCTCAGGAAAAAACCATCCCAATACTGCAGAAGCCTATTATGCTTTAGGCATTTTGTATTCTGAAATGAAGCAATCCGCAAAGGCCATTAAATTATATAAAAAATCCATTCGAATTTTATCCAATCGCCTTGGAGTTAATAATGTTCAAGTAGCCATGGCCTATCTATCGCTAAGTGAAGAATATGACGAAATGGGTGATTACGAACTGGCATTGTCAACCATTAATAAGGCCATGTCAATTTACAAAACCAATGATCAACTCCCCGCAAGATATTCGACCGACGCCTTATCAGTCTTGGCTGAATTGCATTTCAAAAACAACAAAATAGATGAGGCTCTTTATGTGATCCAAGATGGCCTAAAAACATTGGTTCCCGAATTTGAACCAGAAGAAAACGACCTTTACAGCAATCCGGGAATTAATGAGGTTTATCAACTTATTGAAATGTTGGATTTGCTTCAACGGAAAGCGCATTATTTACAAGTCAAATTTCAAGAAAACGATGTGTCAATTCAAAGAAAAAATATTCTTGAAAATGCGCTGGAAACATCTGCATTGTCGATCAAATTGATTGAAAAGCTTAGGCGCAATCACCAATCTGATTCGGCTCGAGAATACCTGAATTCGCAAACCAGCTCAATCTATGAAAGAGCAGTGGAACAGGCTTTTTTAATTTATGAAATAACAGGAGAACAAAAGTATCTGGAAAAGGCTTTTGAATTTTCAGATAAAAGTAAAGCCAGTATTTTATGGCAAAACTTGAATGAAAAATTTGCCTTTTCAGAAGCCAATATTCCAAAAGGAATTGCAGACAGTCTTCTAAGTTTGACTGCTAAAATTTCTGTCTTGGAAGAACAAGGTCAATCAGCTGGAAATAATAAAATTGCAAATCAAAACCTGTTGTTTGATTTGAAGCATCAATATGAAATTCTGGTCAGTCAACTGGAAAAAACAAACCCTGATTATTACAATTTAAAATACTCCATTCCATCAATAAATATTGCGAGTATTCAGCAAGCTATTCCCAATGAACAAACTGCAGTTTTGGAGTATTTATATACCGATTCTGTCTTGTACATTTTTGCTATAAGTAAAATGGGTTTATCGGGTTTCAAACAGCGAACTGATTCTGAATTAAATGAGCTGGTACTTACTCTGCGAAATCGAGATTTCCCAAGTGCTGGTAAAGATAAAGAATACATTCAGGAGTATATTTCTAAGCTGGTGAGGCTGCATGAAATGTTGATTGCTCCCTGCAAGGAAGCTTTGGAATCTGTCGAGCAATTGATAATTATTCCACATGGCGTTCTAAATTATTTGCCTTTTGATATGTTGGTCGAAAAAAACGAATTTGATACTGTAGCGAGTAATTTTAAACAGCTGAATTATTTGCTGAAAAATTACAGTGTACAATACGCTTGGTCTGCCAGTCTTTGGTCTCAAAGACCTGAAAATGGAATTAAAACGGAACTTGACTTTTCAGGTTTTGCACCGGGGTTTGCCGATTCACTCTTTAGAGCAGATAGTATCAAAGCAGATAGTAATAGAATCAATAACAGAAGTGCTTTGCTTCCATTGCCAAATTCTTATTATGAAATTGAATCTGCCATGGAATATTTTGATGGTGAAATTTTTAATAGGGAGAGGGCGACGGAATTTAACTTTCGCCAAATCGCTCCCAATTCTAAAATCATTCATTTGGCTACTCATGGACTGATTAATGATTTGTTTCCAATGGAATCTGGCTTGGCTTTTACCGAGCTTGGCGATACAATTGAAGATGGTTTTTTGAGTGCAATGGAAATTTATGGATTAGAATTAAATGCAGACCTTGCAATTATGAGTGCTTGCAATACAGGTTATGGAAAATTGGCCAAAGGAGAAGGCGTGATGAGTTTGGGAAGAGCATTCTTGTACGCTGGTTGCAAAAGTGTTATAATGAGTCTCTGGCCAGCAAACGACGAGTCGACCAGTTCCATTGTAAATAACTTTTATAAGTTGTCTGATGAAGGTCTTTCAAAAGATCAAGCTTTGAGACAAGCAAAAATTCGTTATTTGGAAGCTGCAGATCCCTTGACGGCCCATCCTTATTTTTGGGCCAATCTTATTGCAGTTGGTGATATGACGACCTTAAAAGTTGTTGATGAAAAACATACCTCGAATTGGATTTATTTGTGGTCTTGCTTTTGGGTCTTGCTTCTGGGCCTTGCTTTTACTTTTGCAAAAGGTCGTCATTCTTAAAAATTCGAATCCTGAAAACCGAATTCCGAAAACCCATCCTCAAAAACCTATACTTAGATCCTCTAGTTAAGTCGCAACCTCAATCCTGCATAGATATTCCTTCCGACAACTGGTCCCCAAATTTGTGAGGCATCAAAGGCCTCATCGAATGGGTTTTGTGCCGATTGAATTGGATTGTCTTGGCGGTAGTTTAAAATGTTTTCAGTACCAAGGTAAACGTCCCATTTCTCACCGAAAATTTTACTTATTTGCGCATTGAAAGTGGTGAAGTTAGGAGAATATCGCCAATCATCTGTTCCATTATCATTGAAGCTCTTGGTGCGTCTTTTCTTTCCTTGCCAATTGGCAGTGAAGTCGAACAGCCATTCATTGTCTGTTTCATATGCAAGGTTGATGAATGCACGATTTCTAGAATTGAGCGCTTTGTCCAATCGGCCATCAATCATGTCAGTTTTGACATCATTGAAACGATAAGCGACTCTTACATCTAATCGATCGATTGGTTCAAAATCAATTTGCATTTGTAAACTATTGGAAAAAGATTCACCGTCTAAATTGTAAAATTGAACAGCAGTTGGATTTTCATAATCCACCACAATTTGCTGATCAAAGAAAGTGTAAAAATAATCCAGACCCAGTGTCCATGATTTGTCTTTTATACTGAAGTTTCTAGTGAAATTTACTCCGAAGTTCCAGGCAATTTCAGGATTTAAACCATAAGGATTATCAGAATCAGTTTGTTGCAAAACAATGTTTCTGTTCGAGGCAAACATTCCGATGTTCTCGGCAAAAATGGTGGCCAATCTTTGTCCTTTACCAGCTGCTAAGCGTATTGCTGTTTCATCATCTGGCGAGTATTTTAAGTGCAATCTCGGAGTATAAAACAAACCTTGAATGTTGCTGTAATCGGCTCTGATTCCACCAACAGCGGTAA
This sequence comes from uncultured Chitinophagales bacterium, assembly GCA_937927195.1. Lineage (GTDB taxonomy): Bacteria > Bacteroidota > Bacteroidia > Chitinophagales > UBA2359 > JAHDGP01. Next base: position 1,165 of record CALBCY010000143.1, on the reverse strand, counting down.
ATCGATCCGAAGGGCTAAATATATATTCTAGAAATGCCCCCGGTACCGTTTCTGTCCGTTTGAAATTTTTGTCGCCAGAAAACAAAATCAAGTCTTCATTAATTTTATCATACTGAAAACTTAGCCCAGCTTTGTATTTGTGTTTGTCATTTTTAATTCTGCTTTGGAAGATGAAATTGGAATAAACACTTTGTTGTTCTGCATTGTATGTTCTCATTCCAAAATAAGCATCTTGTTCATGGTAAGAACCAGCCAATTGAAAACCAAAACTGGTCTCTGGCTTTTTCAAGACCTTGCCTAATTTCATCCAACCATCTAGTCTTCTGGTATTGACTTCAGATCCCCACAATTGTTTTTCAACAATGTCGCTCTTTTGTTCAAAATCATAAACCCCAGTTTTTTTATCAATAGCAGTTCCTTGAACACCCACTTGTAAACGGATTCCATTGTCAGCTTTGTAAGTCCAACGGTTGATGCCTATGAATTGCTGACTGAGAGGCGTATCTAAAAAGCCGTCATCATTTCTATCCCATTTATTGAAAAGGTAATTTCCATGCAATGAAACACCTGTGCTTAACTTATCCGAAACTTTGAAATTTTGAATCAGGTTGCCCTCCATTCGAAGGTTGTTGTTGACAAATAGATTGACAAAAGTTTTGTCTTTTTTATCTGGCTTTTTTAGTTCAACATTGATTTGTCCAGTGATGCTTTCAAAACCATTGACCACTGAGCCGGCCCCTTGATTAAGTTGAATGCCTTCAATCCAACTTCCCGGAATAAAGGTCAGGCCGTATATAGAGGATAAGCCTCTAATGGCTGGAATGTTTTCTCTGGTAATTTGAACATAAGGACCAGCCAATCCGAGCATTTGAATTTTTCGAGTTCCGCTAACAGCATCCGTCGAAGAAACATCAACACTTGGGCTGGTTTCAAAACTTTCTGACAAGTTGCAACAAGCAGCTTTGCACAATTCCTTTTCACCAATGTCCAATGTTTTGATAGGATCAAGCATGGAAATTTCTGTGCTTTTTCTTTCATATTTTACCGTAACCTCAGAAAGAAAATATTCGGAATTAGATAAAATAATGGTCAACTGGTCAAAACCTGAAATTTCAAGTGTATCATTTTTATATCCCAAATAACTCACTACAATTTTGGTTGCGTC
>CALBCY010000142.1 GCA_937927195.1 uncultured Chitinophagales bacterium | reverse complement strand
ATTTGCCAAGATTAGAAGTGCCAAGCAGGCATTATTCGGCGAGAAACAAATTCTTGTTCTTTTAACTGGTCGTAGTGTTCCGAAAACTAAAAATTAAACTAGGTGATACTCCCGACTTCTCCTACATATTTTCGGGATTTTAATCCGTGAAACAAAATATGAAAAGTAGTTTATAACTACTTGACTTTACTTTGATGACATCGCCTTCTCCAATTTATCGCAGAAGAAGTTACAAACTACTTTTTTAAAACTTCTTGCAATGTTCAAAATACAAAATATTAAAGTGAAGTTTAATAACTTCACTTAGAGTGAGGACTATAAAAAGAAAATCCCCATTAAAGCTGCAAGCTTTAGTGGGGATTTTCTTTTTTTGTGTGTTCGGATTTGGAACCATCTGACGCACCAACTGTCATTTCGGGCTTGACCCGAAATCATGCAATCCATCTGCCCGATCCAAAAGATAAGGGCCTCAAGTGGTACACGTGATTTCAGATAATCTCATAACCAATTTCTCAGCTTAGAAAAGCTTAGCATTGAAATTTCTGAAATAACGGATAGTGTGGCTGCTTTTATTGTTGGTATGTGTGTGTGTGTGTGTGTGTGTTTGTGTGTTGAACAATCGAAGTTCCAAAATCAAACACCAAGCAAATTCACCTCTCCCCATCCTCGGCAAACCTTGGATGGTATTGCTCCATTGTTGATTTTAAATGCTCTGGATTGACATGGGAATATATTTCTGTGGTAATGATTGATCGATGGCCGAGCATGAGTTGTATGGCTCTGAGGTCTGCGCCTGCCTCATAGAGATGGGTGGCAAAGGAATGCCTGAAGGTATGGGGGCTTACATTTTTGGTGATTCCCGCTTTCTGTGCGAGGTCCTTGACGATCATAAAAATCATCACCCTGCTCAATGACTTTCCTCTTCTGTTGAGAAAAACAAAATCTAGATGATCGGGATGGATTTTTAAATGCAGTCTGTATTCGTTTAGATATATTCTAAGAAATTTGATCGCACTTGGATTGATGGGAATCAAACGTTCTCGATTGCCTTTTCCGACAACACGGATGACTTCTATTTCAAGGAAAAGATTGGATATTTTTAAGTTGATTAATTCAGTTACTCGAAGGCCACTTCCGTACAAACATTCTAGAATAGCGCGGTTTCTATGACCGTTGTCCAGGCTTAGATCGACAGCTGCGAACATGGTATCTATTTCACTGATCGTTAAAAACGAGGGGATTTTTTTCGGCAATTTAGGTGTTTCCAATTTTTCACCAGGGTTAATAACTATTTCACCCTCTAATTTTAAATATTTGAAAAAGCCCTTAATGGCTGATACGACCCGAGCTTGTGATCTTGCGGAAAGTTCGATTTCTGATAGACTGATTAAAAAGTTGGAAACATCTTCGGAAGAAAGTTTCGATGGTAAAATAGAATGTTCTTCACTAGAAAAAAAACTCCCTAGTTTTCTAAGATCATTTTCATATCCAAGAATGGAATTTTTGGAAAGAGATTTTTCCAGTTTCAAATAATCCAAATAGGATTTTATTGCAAAGGACCAATTCAAATAAATGCTAAATTTTAGATTGGAGTATTAGAAATTTTAAACAAAATCAACAAACAATTTTTTTGGCTTTTAACATCAATGTGTTCTTGTGGTGATCACAACAATGGGAAGCATTAATTTTGTTCAAACTTAATTTTGGAATTCTATGTAAGTAGAATAAACTTTAAACAATTCGATATCAAAAAGCAAATCCTATTTGAATTCCAATCCTTGGCGAGACTCCTGAATAGCCAAAATCAAATGCTTTAGAACGCTGGTAAATACTGGCGCTTTCTTCGGGAACCCAAGAATTTCTGAATCCTCCACCCAATGTCAATTCAATAACGCCTTGTTCGAATATATACAATTTACCTCCAAACACTAGGCCGCCTGCGAGGCTAAAAATTCCATCTTCAACACCACTTGATCTGGTAATCGTTACATTGTCTGATTGGATATAAGGAGCCCCAAAAAAGTCTATCTTTTCGTGAAACTGGTTGAAATAAAATCGATACTGACCTTCCCCAACAAAACCTCGTTTCGTATCGTTTACCTTGTTTGTCAAAACAATTCCCGCCGTCACCATAATTCCTCTCCGCTTGTGATCTTTAATGATTATTTTTTCATAAGCCATTTGAAAGGTCTGATAAGTAAGCGGAATCAAAGACCAGTAGATACAATTCTCAAAACTATTTTCAATCAAATCATCTTCAAAAGGATGGTAATCATCATCGTGTTCAATGCTCTCATGTGAATAATATTCATCATTCCTTTGGGCAGATAAAACATTAAAACAATAGAGACAGAAAAAGCAAATAAAAACTTTTTTCAAAACTTTGGAGTTTGGCGATTTAATAAATTAAATATAATACAATTTAGCTAAAATCATTGATTTCGTTGCAATTATGCTTTTCTTTACGTTCAAAAAGACAATAAAAATGCGCGCTATATGCTTAGTTTTCTTATTTAGTTTCATCGGAATTTTCTTTGCCTGCAATGAAGGAAATGTGCAGTTAAGTGAACAAGATTATGAAGGTTTTTGTGGAATAATTGAAGAAGCGATCAATCAAGACAATCACGAATTTTTAGACAGCATTTACGATACCAAATCTCTCGTTGACCAAACCATTGCGGGAATAGATGCTCCTAAATACTATTCTGACGGATTTCGCGATGGATTCAAAAAATTTTACACACCAGGAACCATCCTTTGTTCAGCAATAGACGAAAGTGCCTATATCAAATTTCTGGGGATGAAAACCATGTCTCCACCAACAGGTTTGTTTAGGATTATTTCCAATGATGGATTGAATTATCAAGAAATCGAATTGGGTTCTGATGAAACTGGTCAAGCGGTAATAAAGGATTTTTATTCTTACAAAGAGGCGGAACTTTTCAGTCAAGGGATGCGTCGCCTCTATCTTATAAATTTATCCGAAGAAGTGGAAGATTTCAATCATCCTTATGCAGATGCACTGCCAGTTATTTCACAATCGGCCCAATTGGCTGATGCTGGTCAAATCGGCAAAGCATTTCATTTATTAAAAAGTTTGCCAAAGGAAGTAAAGGAACAGAAAATCATTTTATTAATGATGTTAAATATGGGTTTTGATTTAGGGGAGGACTCTTTGGCCATTGCCAAAGACTTGTTCAAATCGATTTATCCTGATGATCCATTTTACGAATTGAAAATGTTGGATTTCAGTTTTTATTCACGAGACAACGATAAGATATTATCCGCTATTGAAATTCTAAGAGCCGAAATTGGTCAAGATCCCTATTTGAATGTATTGAAAGCAGCGATTTTCAAGAACAAAGAAAATTATTTGGAGGCAGAGGCTTTGTTAAGAGATGCCATTGAAGTTGAACCTGAACATGATGAAGCCTATTGGTTGTTGTTTGAAATTCTTGCCAAGACCAAAAAACACAAAGAGAGCATTGATTTAATGGAAATTTTCAAAACCAATTTTGATCAAAACGCTGCCGACTTTCTAATCCTAGATGCAGGATATGATGAATTAATGGCAAGCCCAGCATTCAAAGAATGGATCGAATCAAACCCTTTAAGCGAACGATCAACTGTCAACATTGACAGTTTGAGAAAAGCATTTGAAGAAGAACTCGAACACGATCACAGCCATGATGGACATGACCATCATGGTCATCAGCACTAGACGCATGCAATGCGTCTTTACTTCTTAAGCATGCAAGGCGTCTGTACTTCTGAAGCATGCAATGCGTCTCTGCTTCTGAACATCGAAAACATACAATGCGTCTCTGCTTCTGAACATTTGAAGTATGAAATGCGTCTTTACTTCTTAAGCATGCAATGCATTTTCACTTCTGAACATCGGAAGGATGCAATGCGTTTTTACCGCACCAAAGTAAAATCACCACCCTTCTTCTTCATTTCAGGATCGGCATTAAAATTGTATTCCAGCATATATACGTAAACACCCATTTCTTGAGGCTCTTGGTTGAAATATCCATCCCATCCATCGTTAGGATCATTGGTTTCAAAAAGAACCTGGCCAAACCTGTTGAATACAATAAAATGGAAAGCATTGATGTCTCTGTGCATTGGCCTGAAAACATCATTCGCACCATCATTGTTTGGAGAGAATGCATTAGGGATGGCCAGCATTGGACCCAATTCAACTTCGATGGTAAAAGTAGTATCATTGGCACAACCAATTTCATCTTCAACTGTCAAACCATAAGTTGTTGTAAAATCTGGACTTGCCAATGGATCAGAAATATTGTAATTGTTTAATCCATCAGAACTCATATCCCAAATATAACTGTAAGACCCTGCAGGATCGATAATCACATTCAATTGAGACGATTCTCCCTCATAAATACTTGAATCTCCTATTATATTGACGGTAAAATCTGCTGTTCCAATCATTTCAAATTCTGCTAAATCTGTACTCACACATGTATCATTGTCTAACCAAAATACCTCAGCAAAATACAAGCCTGTTTCATTTGGTGTGAAAGTTTCATCATTCGAGATAAGTTGATTGTTTTGATCGTACCAATTAACACCCAATTCAATTGGAAGCATATTAAATTCGAATGAAATGTCATTTTCAGATGGATTACAAGATGCTATTGAATCCACTAATGTAATTGGTAAAGCTGGTTGCAAACAGCCCTCACAATCTTCAACTACTACTTCGATTGAATCCAATTGAACAGGACACAATGGGTTGCCAACCAAATTGTATTGGAATAAATAAGAACCCGCTGCAACATTTGTGAAATCATAAACGGTTGGGAAAGTGGAAATCAAAACTGCATTAGAACCATTAAGATCTGTCCAGGTTCCAGTTGTTGGCCCCGAACTAATCTGATTGTCAAAATTCAGCTCGAATGATCCGAATGAGTTATTGCAGATAGTAGTGGTTTCAAACAAATCCACATTGGCATTGCTTTCTATGATAACGCTTATTTGACTGGTAGAAGCAGGACAGTCTGCTGTTGCAGGAATGGTGTAAAGGAAAATATATTCGCCGTCTGCTTGCCCAAAAGGATCAAACACTCCGGCCACCGCATCAAATGAACCAGGAAGAGAAGTATTCGCTCCATCTTCTGACCATATTCCACCAAGATCAGCACCACTTAAAAAATCAGCACAGACAATCAGGTCAGGATCTTCTGAACATCTCAGAATACTAGCTTGATTTGAAAAGCCAGAATTTGGCCCTTGAATAACTGTTATCATTTGAGTGGAAGTTGCACATTCTGGAACATTGGGAACGTCAACGGTATAGGTCAATTCATAAATGCCAGGATCTGCCCCATTGTGAAACAAGAATCCATTTGAAATCTCAACAGGCATCGTCGCTCCTATTGGGACTAAAGTTACAGACCATGATCCCATAGCCGTATTAGCCGTTTCATACAAACTCAAATCAATGCTGTCATTTCCATTGCAAATTGGACTTGGTAAATTCAAAACTGCACTTTCCGAACAATTACAATCTGGAACGTTGATCTCAAAACTAGCAGGACAACCCAATCCGAGGGTTGGAGTAAAATTCAAATTATACATTGAAGCAAATGGATCGAGAATAAAATCAACCGTCATTCCATCGTCAAAAACCATTGGATTCCCACCAACAACGGCTCCACCAGTTAAATTATAAATTTCACCAACTGGATTACTAATTGAAATTTGAGCTGTAAACAAACCGGTATTTATATCGCAAGAAGAAGTATTTAAAACTTCAATTTCAGGACCATTTGAAACAGTAAATTCAACTGGATCGCTGATGCAATTTCCAACTTCATTTGCCGCAAAATAAGTTCCGGAACTTACCAGAAGAACATCAATTTCAACTAAGTCTACTCCTACTTCTATGAACCACGCATCAACACCAGCAATCGTTCCTAAATCAAAATCTCCACTAGCGTCAACACAGCCAGAAGGATCAATGTTTGGTGCTGCTGGATTATCAGCAATATTAATTTCAGCACAAGGACTTACACTTATGCAAGCACCATCCGCAATGGTCGTTCCTGCATTGTTGGTCAAAGTATTGACATTGGCACCAATTAGGTTCAATCCATCTGGAATGTAATAACCAATTGCATGAACACAATAATCATCAGCCGTCAAAGGCAAATTCGTAATATCCAATAAAGGCAAATTGCCAGAAGCATTGTCTTGAAATATTTCACCAGAAACAAAATCTGCCAAAACATAAACGACTTCATAGTCAACAACAGGTCCGTCAATTACACCATTAAAATCCAAAGGATTTATGATCATTTCATCACCGATGCAATATTCTGTTTCTAACAATACTGCCTCAGTAACCGTAATTGGACAAGAGCAGTCTGGAATGGTAAAGCTGATGGTGTCCGAACAATTGCCATTTTGATCATCAATAATTAATTCATAAACAGAAGCATCATCGTCCAGATTTATGACAACTGGTTCCCCTGGACTGGCTGCAATTACACCAGAATTGTCCGAAGCAGTTCCCGAAAGCGTATATGGCCCGACTCCACCATTGATGGTTATGGAAGCTGAGTAAGCTCCTACCCCATCGCATTGAACCGTTCCGCCAATGATTGTTATTTCATCCAAAACAGTAAATTGAATTCCTCCACTAAAGCAAATTCCGTTTGTTGCTGCGGCATAATAGACGCCTGGTCCAACTTCCAAATCGGCCTCCGAAATTTGATTCATAAGAAATTCATCCTCGAACCAAACTTGATCTTCATAAACACTTAAATCGCTGATTCCATTAAAAGCACAAACGGTGGTCGATTCAAAATTATAGTCAATTGGGATGGACAAAACAGTCAATGTATGGTAATCGCTGTTACAGCTACCATTTTGAACAGTACCGTAAACTACACTTCCTGCCGGTGCCATCAAATTAACACCTGTAATTTGACTGGTCAATGCCTCGTCGAAGAACCAAGCTTCTAAAGCGGTTATTGTATTTAAATCGAATGTACCAGATTGGTCCACACAAACAGAATCGGCCAAACCTACTGGTAAATTAGGAACATCGAAAATGGACAAATTAAAAGTTGAAGTAACCGGCATACACCCAGCAGGATCCGTTGCAGGTGGATCAACCGTATAAACCAAATTGACGTCTCCTACCATGTCGAGCGGATAGTCAGAACTAAGCAGGTCAACTGCATTAAAAGACCAAGTCCCTCCTATATCACCAAGAATGTAATCATCCAAATCTACCGTTGCACCTGCTTCTTGGCACACTTCTGCACTGGCTTCTGTATTGGCATTGATTGCTGTGCAATTCAAGGCACAATCCAATACTGCAATTTGAAAAATGGCCGTATCGCCATCACAAGCTGAATCTTCTGAAACAACAAAACCATATTCAAAAATACTACCAACAGGAGAAGCTCCACCAAAAACCAAATTATCGGCATTGGGCGTTGGTGCACCAGGTGAAACAATAATCCAAGTTCCATTTAATGGATCTACGGATAAAAGTCCATCCAAATCTATTTCTGTATCACCATCCAAAACATTGGCGCAAACAGAACCATTGTTGTTGTTTCCAGCATCTGGAACAATTGGAATATTTATCGTCTGAATTGTTGAGTCAGCAATACAAGGTGCTTGAGCGGGAGTTGGAGCAACAATATAAGTCAGTTCAATACTCCCAGTACTTGTAGGAGGCAGCAAGCCAGCTGTAATTGGATTGCCATCAGCCAACCACATTCCACCAAGATCACCAGTTACAAAATTGTTTAAGTTAAGAGGAAGTGATTCTGGACAAACTGTTCCAATAGGATCTGTACTTGCATCCAAAACAAACATACAAGGCGTATCATACATGCAAGAATTATCATTGCAATTGGCTGCAGGATCAAAATTTAGTGCAGCCATATCAGTACAGCCCTCCACTGTTGCCTCAATCAAAACACAATCACAGGAAATAGAATCCCATTGCGTTATACCAGCATTTGTACAAGGATCATTGTCACAATCTGTACTATAGGTCAGGCAAGAGCCATCGTCAAAATCAGCATCAATATCAAAGTTGGGCGCACAAGGATCTGTACAACCACCATCACCACAAGGAGGGTTCAAACAAGAACCATCATCACAGTTTGCTGTATTGTCAAAGTTGCAAGCGGTGGGATCCAAACAACCGTAAATCACATTGCATGGATCAGGGCAAGCTTGATCGCCTAAATCACAAGAGCCGTCATCGCAGTTGGCTGCTGGATCAAAATTACAAGCAGTTGCATCCATGCATCCTAAAACTGTGGCTACATCCAAAATACAAGCACAGGCCGTTTCATCCCAGATGAAAATTCCTCCATTGGAACAAATATCTGTATCACATGTGTCATCATAAGGATCACAAGTTCCGTCGTCAAAGTCAGCGGCAGGATTATAATTTGCAGAACATGGATCTAAACAGCCTCCCGTTCCACACGGAGGATTCAAACAAGAACCATCATCACAATTCGCTGTATTGTCAAAGTTGCAAGCTGCAGGATCCAAACAACCATAAATTACATTGCACGGATCAGGACAAGCTTGATCACCTAAATCACACGAGCCGTCATCGCAGTTCGCTGCTGGATCAAAATTACAAGCCGCGGCATCCATGCAACCGGTTATCGCATTACAAGGATCAGGGCAAGTTTGATTGCCCAGATCACAGTTGGCATCATCACAATTGGCAGCTGGGTTATAATTACAAGCCACAGGATTGGTACAACCAGAAACAGTTGCCTCATCCAACAAACAGTCACAAGCAATTACATCCCAAACGTAGGTACCACCATTGGAACAAATGTCTGTATCACAAGTGGTATTATAGGGATCACAAGTTCCATCATCGAAGTCTGCCGCAGGATCATAATTTGCTGAACAAGGATCCAAACAGCCTCCATTGCCGCATGGTGGTGCGGTACAAGAACCATCATCACAATTTGCAGCTGGGTTATAATTACAAGCCGTTGGATCAGTACAACCACCGACTGTAGGTTCAAATATTTCACAAGAACAAGTAACATCGTTCCAAGTGTTTACTCCTCCCTCTAAACAAGGATTTGCATTGCACACAATTTCAAAAACACAAGAGCCATCGTCGCAATTGGCTGCAGGGTTATAGTTGCATGCTGTAGGATCTGTACAGCCGTTTTCTTGGACTTCTATTGTAATGCATAAACATGCATCAACAGGATCTATCATTTGAACATCGCCTGCACAAGGGTCTGTATTGCAAGTTGGAACTGGCAAACAAGAACCATTGCCACAATTGGCCAATGGATCGTAATTACAAGCTGTCATATCTGTACAACCTTGAATGCTAGGAGTAAGCAGAATACAGGAACACGTTCCTGCTGACCATTCAGTAACATCTCCTAAAGTACAATCTGCATTACAAGTTGTGTCATAAGGATCACATGAACCATCGTCTTCATCGGCAGCAGGATCATAATTAGGAGCACATGGATCTGTACATCCTGGCGAACATCCTGTTGCTGTACAAGATGCATTGTCACAATTGGCCAATGGATTAAAATTGCAGGCATTGACATCTGTACAACCCAATATGGTCACTTCATCTAATTGACAGGAGCAAGAAACATCATCCCAGATAAAGGTTCCTCCATTGGTACAAATATCCATATCACAGGGTGCTTCATAGACACAAAGACTGTTGTTGCAATTCGCAGCTATATCATAATTGCAAGCCGCAGGATCGTCACATCCAATAACTTGAGATTCAATGAAAATACAAGAACAAGCATCAGCAGGATCTATCATTTCAATGTCACCTAGACACGGATCAGTATTACAAGTAGGAGCGGCTTGACAAGAACCATCATCACAGTTCGCAGTATTATCAAAGTTACAAGCGGTAGGATCTAAACAACCTAGAACGGTTGCGATGTCTACAACGCAGGCACAAGAAGCTGCGTCCCAAATCGTCGTACCACCATTTGTGCAAAAATTGTTATCACAAGCCGTTTCAAAAATACAGCTCGCTGCATCATTACAATTGGCTGTGGGATCAAAGTTGCAAGCTGTTGGATCTGTACAACCTAAAACAGTTGCAAGGTCAACTATACAAGAGCAAGTAGCAGCGTCCCATATTGTTGTTCCACCATTGGTACAAGGATCAGCATCACAGGCAGTTTCATATACGCATGCTGCAGCATCATTGCAGTTCGCCAAGGGTTCAAAGTTACAGGCTGTGTTATCGGTACAACCCAATACTTGTATTTCATCCACGATACAAGTACAAGCATCTGTGGGATCTATTATTTCAACATCACCTAGACAAGGATCAGCATTGCAAGTTGGAGCCATCATGCAAGAACCATCCTCACAATTTATACTCGCATCGTAATTACAGGCAGTTGGATCTGTACATCCCAATGGATCAACAATCAAATCAATACTTACAGTTTCAGAAGTACAGGTAAGATCAGGGTAATATACAATCAACACTGTTTGGTTGCCACTCAAATAAGCATCAGCTTGATCGGTTATTTCAACGAAGCCTGTTGTGTACCATTCAATGATGTATTGATCGGGATCACCACCTACTATTATTGCTAAAGAATCGGGATCGTTTAAATTGAAAACGGCCATTCCAGAACCATCATCGCATTCGTGATAATCTATTTCGGTTGAGGCTGGCGGATCAAATACACAAGAGCCATCGTCACATTCTGCAGCTGGATCGAAATTACAGGCCGTTGGATCTGTACAACCTGCTATATCAACGGTAACAATAACTTCTGTTCTAACTGAACAATCTCCATTGGTGGCTTCCAACCAATAAGAAGTAGTAGTTGTCGGAAGCCCGAAAGCCAATGAGAAATTAGGTAAATCCAAGGTTGGTAAATTTCCAAGCGTTACAACAGGTGTGTTTGAGGTTTCAGTTGTATACCATTCGTAAATCCAAGTGGGATCAGCTCCGACCGTTAATCCAATCAAAATATCAGGACTCAGGCTTCCTTCACAAATGGTATCATTTTTTATATTTGAAAGATCTGGGCTAGCGACAATGTTTAAATTAATGTCTTGGCTGTCATTACCACAACCATTCGAAGCAGTGGCATTTAAAATAACATTGTAATCTTGGTTTTCTGACCAACTCAAAGTTGATCCGGTCAACATTACTGGAACCAAGTTCACAACTGACCAAACTGCCGGGCTTGAACCTGGTTCAAGCCATTCATTTAAGTCAATCGAAGTTTGATCAGAACAAATTTCAATTGGTGCTAAGAGGTTTAGAGCAGGATCAAAGACTAGTTCAGGATTAGATTCATTGCTAACTGTAAAGGATTGTCCATTGGTACTAAGGTCATAACAAAAGCCACCATTGATTAAATCATTTTCCAAATCGATCCAACTGCTGTAGGTTACGATATTGAATCCTGCAGCCGTCAGAGCCACTTCGTCAACTGCCAAGCCATAAACCTCAAAATTTCCAGCGACAAGGCCATTAAACAAAGCCTGTGGTCCGACATAAGAAATAAAATCTCCTCCTGGAAGATTCAAAACCAAATAATAATAATCTGGAGCATCAGGCCAAACAATTCCACCTCCACTAAAAAGTATTTGATCATTTAGACAAATTGTATTTGGCATGATCGGTGATACATCTTCTGCTGTTACAACACAAGTAGTCATGTCAACCATAATTATCCATTCTCCTGTATCAAAACAGATATTTGTAGGACTGTCGTAGGTAAAATAAAATGTCGTTGTCGCATTCATTGTTACCTGAGTCTCTGGAGTAGCCAGATCTTCATCAACAACTGGCATTGTCAAGGCCGCATCATAATACCAAGTGAAAGTTCCACCGGCGGTAACGACAGTTGGAGGGTACAAGGTAAAAACGGTTCCCTGATCAACTGTTTCAGTTACAGGAATTCCTGCATTGGGACCAGGAAGAATATTTACGGTAAAAGTTTCATTTATTGTTTGGTTTCCACAATTGGCTACATTTGGTTCATCAAAGACTGCCTCCAATTGATAAGTAAACATTCCTGTTGCGTTGGTATTGATTGGTAATTCCATAGTTGGGGCAACACCATTTGCAGTATATTGGTCGGTTCCATCATTGTAAATAACTGAAAAGCCAGTTGTATTTCCATTTGATACATTTACAGTTGCATTGGCCTCTGTTTCGAATTGGCAAAAAGTATAATCTGTTGTTGCCATTGAAGCTTCTGGAATACAATTAATGGTGATCTCGTTTGTAACTGCATAATTTATGAGGCAAGTATCAAGTTCGTCTATCACTGCCCAAAAAACAAAATCATCACCACAAACAGGTTGAAAAGAGAAGTTGGTACAAAAAGGACCATCGGAATCTTCACACATGGTTTGAGCTTCTACAACCATGTCATCCATTCTCATGGTACCTAGATCCGTTTGGCCACCCCAACCATACATTGAAAAACAAAAATCAGTACCAGCCAATGCAATTTCAGACATAGAGTAAGAAACATCGTAGCAAGTTTCAAAATTTTCAATTTCATAATCGGGTTCAATTAAAGCTCCTTCAGCGAATATGGCCATATTGGTTGCGCCAGTGGAAGAGCCTCCAATTTGAAAAGCAAGTCCAGTCACTTCAAGGTCGCATTCATCAGTAATCTCAATACACAGTTCAAAATGATCTTGTGTGATTGCCACCGCCTCACCAAGGTTAGCGGCTTGCCAATTGTCAGAAACCAACAAATTATCACCTGGATAATCACCTGTACAATAAGCAATGTTGGGAGAGATGCCGGTAGCAAAAGAAGTTTCAATTCCTATTTTGAAAGGGGGATTGGCAGTAGCGTAAAATGAATTTGTTGTCGTACCTGCTGCACCTGCTGCATCGAAAGTCCATTCAAAGGTTACACATTCTTTTGGAAGTACTTCTGTGGCGAATAAAACTCCTTCTGCAACAGGATCCGTTGCACCTTCAACTGTATAGTACCAATCAAGATTTGCATCACAGGGCAAATCTGAACCGCTGAAACAGAGCAATAAGTCTGAATCTGCACAAGTTTCTGTAACTGATCCAGGGGAATAATAAGCGTCCCAATCAGTCGGACATTGAGACTGTAAAGAACTCAATTGAAAAAGGTTTGCAAAACAGCATAAAACGATTGCTGTTATGAGCTTGTTAAGGTATGTTATGCTTTTCACTAACTTGGTTTCAGGTGCATTACAAAAATAGGAAAAATACGCATTCAAAGCCCAACAACTGTGCAATTGTTTGGAGCATTATGGGATTTTCAGATTTAATTCAAAAATGCCTTCTTCTGAATCTAAGTTTAAAGTCCCGTCATATCCAATTACCTCAGAGGTTTAGGCGTATACTCACTAATATGACGTTTTTTAGCAATAGATTAAAGTATAAGGGATTCTATATACAAATACTGTGTTTTTGTTTACTCATTTGAGAGAAATGAGCTAACAAAACTGTTAAAACATGTCGTTTTTATTGTTCTTTGTAAAATGCTAAAATAAGCCACAATTCAATCCAACAAATCGGGGCGTATTTCCTTGGTGCGAAGAATGGCTTTTTCTTGCCGCCATTTTTCAATATTGGCTTGGTGACCTGAAAGGAGAATGTCAGGAACTTCTTCTCCCTTGTATGCACTTGGACGCGTGTAAACTGGATAGGATAACAAATTGTCTTGAAACGAATCAAACAAAGCAGAAGTGGCGTCATTTAATACTCCTGGCAACAATCGGCCAATAGAATCTACGAGGACCGCTGCTGCTAATTCCCCTCCAGAGAGCACAAAATCACCGATAGATATTTCCATGGTAATTATTTTGTCTCTGACTCTTTGATCAACCCCTTTGTAATGACCACAAAGCACTATCAGGTTTTTCTTGAGTGATAAGTTATTGGCCATTTTTTGGTTCAGCACTGTTGCATCTGGAGTCATGTAGATAATTTCATCATAATCCCGTTCAGATTTTAATTGTGAAATACATTTATCGATTGGTTCGATCATCATGACCATTCCAGCTCCACCTCCGAATTGGGTATCATCAACTTGTTGATGCTTTCCCAAACCAAATGCTCGAAGATCGTGTAAATGAACTTCCAACAAACCCTTATCCTTGGCTCTTTGTAGTATAGAATGAGAAAATGGTCCTTCAAGCAATCCTGGCAAAACGGTTATGATATCAATTCGCATGGTGCAAAATTAAAAAAGCCAGACTAATATTTTAGTCCGGCTTGTCTTAAATTGAAACTATGCTGAATAATAAATTGGTTTTGAAAAATTCTCGATGACAATCGAGAACAACAATAAGCATTAATTTTCAGCTCCTAAGCCCGAAAATGATCGTGATCGGGTTTGATCATGCATGATCGCGCATGACCGTGCATGACCGTGCATGACCAAATATGACAGGGCTTTTGACCCAAATCATATTAGCTTCTATTTTTTAAATTCTGGTTTTAAAGCTTTTCCTTTCAACCAAGTTGGAAGTGCATAAGCATAACCTCTTCCTTCATATTTTGTTTTCACAACAAGGTTTTTCTTATTGATCAGTTTTTGAAGACTGGCAGCAATTTTCGATTTCAACTGAGAAGCATTGATGTTGATTTTATCTTTTTTCACCTTTTCCATTCCCATTTCATTCAATTCAGAATTAATTAGAATCTTTCCTGAATTTTCGAGGCTGTTGATAACAAAAGAATCCCATTCAGAAAGTCTGTATCCTTTTTCAGCGCTGCTTGCAGCTTTGACGACTTTCGGTGAAGAAGATGATGGACTTACTTTTTTAGCACTTGTTTTAACTGCTATTTTTTTTGCCACTACCTTTTTAGTCGATCCTTTTGGTCTTCCTGGTTTTTTTGCTGATTTAGGTTTTGGAGCAACAGCTTTTTTTACTAGACTTTTCACAGAACTTTTTACTGGACTTTTAGCAGAACCTTTTGGCCTTCCAGGCTTCTTTACAGATTTAGATTGTACTGCTGTTGTTGTTTTCTTTGTAGAGCCTTTTGGTCTTCCTGCCTTCTTGGCAACTTTAGGTTTTGCAACTGTGCTTACCTTCTTTGTAGAACCTTTTGGTCTTCCTGGTTTCTTGGCAACTTTAGGAGCGGATGTTTTAGATGCAGTAACTTTTTTAGTTGTTTTGGCCTTTCCTAATTTGGAAGACTTTGCTTTGGTTTTCACCTTGGATTTTGCCTTCGGTTTTGCTTTTGCATTTACTTTCGTTTTCGCTTTGGCCTTCGTTTTGGCTTTCGTTTTTGCTTTTGTTTTTGCTTTTGTTTTAACCTTTGTTTTTTTAGGTGCAGCAGACTTTGTTTTTGCTCCACCTTCAATTGATTTTAACAATGCTTTCAAATTCGAAATATTAATTTTTGTTTGATCCGATTGATACTTTAAAACGTTCAATTGATTTTGGTAAACAAAAAGTAAATCTTTCACCTCTGAGGCTGTTAATTTAAAGTGTTTCATTTCCTTTATTTAATTAATAAAATTTTATGTATTAGAATATATGTATTAGAATATTATTCTACTATCAATAATTTGGGTTATTGGGCAATAAATTCTGAGGCGCTTAATCTCACATTTATTTCATTAATGTCATTAATATACTTCCATTAAAGAATGGATTTAAAAAAGTGTTCCTGGGAGAATACAGAATTTATATTTACAATTTTCTTGCCAATATTAAATTCTGCAATTTAAATTAATATAAATTTATTTATTTAATCATATTTAAATAAACAAATTGCCTTTTTGGGGCTGTTTTGTCCAAAAATGAACGAGTAAACACTAAATAAACGATCTAAACTTCAAATTTTCATTTATTATTATTTCTAATACTAGATTTACTTAGTTACATAAAATTCGATATGGGATGTAAATGCAGCATGCTTATAAGCCGTTATTTTCCAATATTCTCGATAATTCACCAGCTTAAAACTTTATAAAAAAGGAAGGCCATTTTTTTCATTTCACCCAAAAGGATTTCCCTCATCTCACTTTTGTCTCATGACCAAATTTTGGTTGTTTAGTCATGCCCCATAAATTAAGCATTTTTGCTTCGTCTCATAAAAGTTCACCAAGTCCTTTGGTGGAAACACCAATGGAAAGCCATGATTTGTCTCGTACTCAACTTTTCAATATAGACTGAAAGATGGGTTGCCACTGGACGGAAATAGAGCTGTCATTGAATTGGTCAGTAGTTAAAAAAGGCTAATACTCAAATTGAAAAATTTAGATTTAATAAACGGAGGTGCTTTCAATTTCGGTCAACATATTGGTAGGAAATTGATAGGAAAACATAAAATAAAAATCCCCCATTCCCGGCTTTGCCGGGAATGGGGGATTAAATTCTTATACAATAATGTATTTTATTCTTCTTCTCCAGTAACTTCAGAAACAACTGCTTCTTCAACAGCAAGCGTTTCAACGCTTGCTTCAACCGTAGTTTCAACCGCAGTTTCAATCTTAGTTTCTGTTGTAGCTTCTTCTGAAGCCGCAGTATTTTCAACTGCAACTGCCTCTGAATTTTCTTCAACAGCCGCCGCTTCTTCCTCTGGCTCGATCTCTACTCTATTCATTGAACCCAATTGCACATTTAAATTTTGCAATTGACCTCTTAGCTTACGAATGCGATCTTTCACATCTTTCACCAAAGGATTCTTTTCATCGATGTTGTCACCAAAGAAACCTAGGTTGTTTTCATATTGATTGATGTCACCTCGAACTTTATCCATTCGCTCTCTAATCTTTCTTCTCTCTGAAGAGATTATTCTTTCAGCATTGTTTTCATCTCCTTTAATAAGATTCTTAACACGGCTTTCAAATTCGAGTTTACGACGTTCTTCATCATTCAGTTTAAGCTGTTTGTATTTAACATCCATTTCAGCTCTGTAACGAGTAATCAGATCATCTTTCTTGTCAAATGGGACAAAACCTATTTCATTCCATTGCATACCAATTTCCTTCAGAGATTTAAACGACTCTTCTGGACTTGCTTCCAAATCTAGGGATTTAAGCTTAACAATTAAAGCTTCTTTTTGCTGCTGATTTTGAATTTGAACTTCATCCTGTGAGGTATAATATTCTCTTTTTGCCATGAAGAATTTATCACAAGCATTTCTGAAACGTTTCCACAACTTAGGTTCTTCAGTCATTGTTGCTGGCCCCAATTCTTTCCACTCTCTTTGAAGTCTCAAGAATTTCTCCGTTGTCCCTTTCCAATTATTGTCATTCTGAATTTCTTCAGCTCTGCCAATCAAAGATGCTTTGAGTTGTGTATTGTGTTCTCTTTGGCTATCAAGTGCCTCATAGAACTCTCTCTTCTTAGCAAAGAAAGCATCACAAGCATTTCTAAATACATTCCAGATCGTTTCGTTTTCTGTAGAGAATCCGATTTCTCTCCATTCTTTTTGAATCAATAAGATTGCTTCAGTATTGGTCTTCCAAGTTTTGTTATTGACGATTTCCTTGCCGTAAATATGATTTACCTTTTCAACAAGAGCAATTTTCAGTTTAAGTTTTTCATTTAACTCACCACGTCTTTCTTCATAGTAAGCGTCAATTTTCGCTTTAATTTCCTTATTGGCCTCAAAGTACTTATCATTGATTTCGTCCTTTAGATCCCAAGGCACTGGGCCAGCAGATCTCCATTCAGCTTGTACTCTTTTCCAAGCAGAATCCAATTGTCTGATGTCTTCAATTTTAGCAACATCATCGACTTTGGCGATAATGATCTTTTTTGCTTCAAGATTTTTAGTGTAATCAAGGTCTCGAAGCTCTTTGTTAATATTGACATTGTGGTAAAACAGCTCGAGCTGGTAATTGAATTGATTTTGAAGGCTTATTCCTTCGTCATCATTCAATCGATTTGTTGCAGACCATCTTTGTTGAATTTCCTTTACATGCTCAAAAGATCTATTGATCGTTTGGGGATTTTCAACCATTGCTTGAAGGTCACGAATAATTTTCTTTTTCTCGCTGACGGTAATCTCTTTGAGGTTTTTCCTCTTCAAGAGAATGTTCTCCTTTTTAATTTTTATTTTATGGACAACCTCGTCAAAACCCTGATCATAGTTGGGTTTATCTGCAAGTAAGGTATCAAAATCAAAATTACGTCTTTGATCTTGGTACTGTTTAATTTCTTGAAATTGGTTTTTTAGGTTTTCAATTTCATTTTCAGCTCTAATGACATCACCCTCGTATAAGATTGATTGGAGGCGGTCAATGATTTGTTGCTCTTTCATCAAGATAATTTAAAGAATTAACAAATTACGTTTCAAATAATTTACAATATTCATAAATACGAAAATTCGTATTTTAAGTTCTTCATTTACAAGTGAATGACTTCACCGTATGCTGCAGCCGCTGCTTCCATCACTGCTTCAGACATTGTCGGATGCGGATGAATGGCTTTGATAATTTCATGCCCGGTAGTTTCCAGTTTTCTTGCAGTTACGATTTCCGCAATCAATTCGGTAACATTGTATCCGATCATATGTGCCCCAAGAAACTCTCCGTACTTGGCATCAAAAATCACCTTTACAAAGCCTTCATTGTGGCCAGCAGCACTTGCTTTTCCAGAAGCTGAAAATGGGAATTTACCAACTTTCAGCTCATATCCCTCAGCTTTTGCTTGTTCTTCGGTATATCCGACAGAAGCTACTTCAGGAACACAATAGGTACAACCCGGAATGTTGTTGTAATCGATTGGCTCGACATCATGACCAGCCATTTTCTCTACACACAAAATTCCTTCAGCGGAAGCGACATGTGCCAAGGCTTGTCCTTTCACAACGTCTCCTATTGCATAAACACCTTTCACATTTGTTTTGTAAAATTCATCAACGGCGATTCTACCGTTTTCCATTTCAATACCCAAAGCCTCTAAACCAATGTTTTCAACATTTGGACTAACACCAACTGCTGAAAGAACAATATCACATGTAATCGTATCTTCAGTTTTACCATCAACAGATTTAACCTTCACCTTACATTGTTTGCCTTTTGTATCTACAGACTGTACAGCAGTTTGAGTTAATATATTGAGGCCCTTCTTTTTATAGATTTTATTCAGTTCCTTAGAAACATCTTTATCTTCATTGGGAAGGATTCTGTCAGCGTATTCAACCACTGTTACTTCAGTTCCCATAGTGTGATAAAAATAGGCGAATTCAATTCCAATGGCTCCAGCACCTACCACGATCATTTTCTTTGGTATTTTTGAAAGCACCATTGCTTCTCTGTATCCAATAACTTTTTTGGAATCTTGTTCAAGTCCTTTTAGGACGCGGGAACGTCCTCCAGTAGCGATGATAATATTTTTGGCTTGGTAGTCCGAAGATTTACCTTCTTTATCTTTGACGGAAATCTTAGAAGCCGTCACGAGGCTTCCAAAGCCATTGATGACGTCAATTTTGTTTTTCCTCATCAAGAAGTTAACTCCCTTGCTCATTTTATCGGCTGTTGCACGGCTTCGTCCGACAATCTTTTTAAAATCAAGGCTGGTTTTTGGGACCTTAATCCCGTAGTCCTCAGAGTGTTTTATATAACTAAAAACCTGTGCACTTTTCAACAATGCTTTAGTTGGAATACATCCCCAATTTAGGCAAACACCTCCAAGAGATTCTTTTTCAACAATTGCAACTTTCATTCCCAATTGGGAAGCTCTGATCGCAGCGACATATCCTCCTGGACCGCTACCCAAAACTATTAAATCGTAGGTCATTTTTTAAACTTTGGCGCAAAAATAGGCATAAAAAGAAACAATATCCCTGCTATTACACTAATTATTTTGATATTAACCTTACAAGTTCAAATTATTATTGAAATGCTTGAATTACTTGAATTTGAACAGACAATTTTCAAGCTCTTGGATCAAGAGTAAATCGCAATTATTTCGACTAGA
>CALBCY010000141.1 GCA_937927195.1 uncultured Chitinophagales bacterium | reverse complement strand
TAAAATAATTGCCACTTTGGTCAGCTTAAAAAGTAGCATCAAAAAAAGTCAGGAGGAAGAAGGCCCAAAAACTGCATTTTATGGCAATGTTCTTCAAGGCAACAAAATAATAAATTGCGCTTTTATTGCAAACAAAGGTTTGTTTTGTTCCGGACAGACCAATTGGGAATCCCTGAATATTATTTCACAAAAAATAATAGAATCCCAAATCCAAATAAATAGAATATTTGCCCCATTAGAAATCGCTAACTTTCTTCATTCCATTGTTTCAAAAGAGCATTCGCTGATTCTTGATAAAAAGATGGAAACAGTTGTTATGCAAATTCGAGAAATACCGCAAGTTGAATATCCTGAAGGGATATTCAGGTCAGCAAATTCTAATGATGAAATCCTTTTGAGTACATACATGGAATTGTTTTTACTTGAATCTTTTGGATCTGCGGACCCTGAATGGTCCAATAAAAAAGTCAAAAAACTTATTGAAACCGATAGTCTATTTCTGCTAGAAGTTCAAGGAACAATTGTCTCGATGGCCGCTATTGTTCGTCGCCTGTCCAAAGGGATGGCCATTAGTTATGTATTCACACCAAAAGCACACCGCGGACAAGGATTTGCAAGCAAATGCACCGGAAAATTGACAGCATACATTTTATCGAATAAAATGGAATATGCAGTTTTGTTTGCAGACAAAAAGAACAAGCAATCACAAAAAATTTACTCCAAATTGGGCTATCAAGTTATCGGTGAATTTTGCGACATTGAATATGAATCTGTTCTGTAAACATCAATGCATTTTCTGGAATAGCTGGAATGCATTGCGGCTCTACAACATTTGGTTTATATTTGGGTAAAATTCAAGCCCCGATGAAATTCCAATCCATTCTTTCTGCACTTTTAATGAGCCTGTTTATCATTTGTATAAATCTGCTTTCCAGTTTTGCCCAATGTAGTGATTTCAGTGTAATCAGGCAGGGCGGTCCATCCAACGAAATTGTTTATGATATAGCAGTTGACCACGAAGGGAACAGTTATACAACTGGCAACTTTCAAGTCGGCACAATTGTAGAAGATTCACTAGAAATCACCGCCTTTAATTTGGGTATTTTTTTAAGCAAGCATGATTGTGAGGGCAATCATATTTGGAGCATTTTACCTCAATTTTCTGCAGGAGTTTTTCGTTATCGTCAGAATGTAAAAGTTTTTGAGGATCATATTTATTTGGCCTTTTCCTATTATGGTGAAATGACCTTTAAAGATTCGCTATTCACAGCTGAGAATATTAATTTGTTTATAGCGAAGTTAGATTTGGATGGCGAAATGATTTGGGCAAGAGAGTTTGAAAGTCCGAATTATACCGAACCAGCTATTACTGGATTGGCCATAGATTCTGATGAAAATATATTTTTCACAGGACGCTTCAGTGGTCCATTGGTGCATGACAATGATACAATCGCTGAATCTGCTATTGGTGCGATTGTCGCATTTTTGGCTAAAATAGATGCTGAAGGAAATTTTGAATGGTTTGAAAAAGAGTCTAAATCCAGTTTCAGTAGAGGTTGGGGATTGACCATTGATTCTGATGATGAAATTATAGTCGGTGGATACTTTGCCGATGAAATACAATGGGGAAATCTCAATCCTGAACCTGGCCTAAACGATTTAAATTCCTTTCTAGCAAAGTTCAATCAAATTGGTGAATGTCAATGGATTTTGCCTGGCTATTCCTCTAAATCCCACTATTACGCCTTGACAACTGATGAAGACAACAATATTTATGGAGGAGCAAACATGACAGAATATTTGAACATAGGTGATTTCAGTTTAACCACGCTTGGGAGCGATGATGGGGTAATTGTGAAAGCCAGCCCTGAAGGGATTGTCGAATGGGTTTTACCATTGGGAGGGGAACAATCAGCTGGTGGAGAATGGCTTTCTGGAATAGAAGCTATTGAAGGTGGTGAAATAATTGCCTCCGCTCAATTACTCAGTCCTACAATAAATGGGAAGTACTACCCTACTGGCAACTCAAATGATCTATTCGTTTTGCGTTTAGACACTAATGGTGAAATTTTAAACACTCAAAAATTGGGAAATAATTTTGGAACAGAAATCACCTATGGCTTGACCGTGTTTGACGATGAAATCATCAATATTGGTGGTTATTTTTTTGGATTAAATACCGAATTGAGTTGTGGTATTTTGAACAATTACAATGTAAATCCTGCCAATCCTACTTCTGATGCATTTATATGGAAATCAAGCATTGGCAATCAATCTATTGAAACAAACCCTGCCTATGACATTGAGTTTGAAAACTTTGATCATCTTGTAATCACCAATAATTCAGTTCCAACATATGACAGTGTAAAATGGTTGGTGGACGGTTTTGACAGAAACCATTATTACAACACTCAATTGTTTATACCGGATTCTGGAAATCATGAAATTTGTATGATCGCCTATTTGTGCCCGATCATTGACACGCTGTGCAAAACCGTGGAAATATTGGGTCCTGAGCCACCTGCAATCGACTTTGATTTCACTTGGCTTGGCAATGGTAATATTCAATTCAATGACCTTTCGGGTAATGAGCCTGAGACTTGGTTTTGGGCTTTTGGAGATGGTTCAACAAGTACCGATCAAAATCCATTTCATGATTACAATAGCATAGCTAGTTTTGAAGTTTGTTTGGATGCAAGCAATGAAAATGGTGCTGGCGAAACGGTCTGCAAAACAGTTGATTTAAATATACTTGGACTTCATTCTGAAATGGATTTGGTCAGTTCACAACTATTCCCAAACCCTGTAAAGGACCAAGCTCAGATTTTCATTCAAGAAGG
This sequence comes from uncultured Chitinophagales bacterium, assembly GCA_937927195.1. GTDB lineage: Bacteria > Bacteroidota > Bacteroidia > Chitinophagales > UBA2359 > JAHDGP01. The sequence continues at coordinate 3,531 of CALBCY010000141.1, read as the reverse complement.
ATTCAAAGAAAGCATTTCATCATTGACTTTCTATTCTCAGGCCGGCAAAAAAAGTGTTTTCCCTTATGAAATAAATAATGGAAATATTTTATTTTTTGTTGAAAATAACCCTCCTGGTATTTATTTTTATTTTATTGCAAACGATTACAAGAACCACTCAGGTAAGTTTGTTGTTAAATAGGTAGTTGCTTGTTTGTCAATTGTACGAATAAAATAGAAATAAATTCGATGCCATGGAGGACATGATTTTATACGATAGATTGCAATTTGCTTTTACTATCACCTTTCATTATATCTTTCCCCAACTAACAATGGGATTGTCTCTGATAATAGTCTTTTTCAAGTGGAAATTCCTTCGCAGTCAGGTTGAAAAATACAACAATGCAGCAAAATTTTTCATGAAAATTTTTGCCATTAATTTCACAATGGGCGTGATCACGGGTATCCCAATGGAATTTCAATTTGGAACCAATTGGGCAAAATTCTCGGAACTCACAGGGGGAATCATTGGTCAAACGCTTGCAATGGAAGGCTTGTTTTCTTTCTTCCTGGAATCTTCATTTTTAGTCCTTTTTATTTTTGGTGAAAAGTTGATGGGACAGAAACTACATTTTGTCACAGCTCTTCTGGTTTTTATTGGTTCTTGGGCCAGTGGATATTTTATTTTGGCTACGAATGCCTGGATGCAACATCCAGTAGGATATGAAATATTGGAAAACGGGAAGTATGTCCTTGAGAATTTTTCTGCCTTGTTTAGCAACCCTTGGTTACTGCCAGCTTTTTTACACAACCAAATGGGCTCATTGGTTACCTCTTCTTTTGTGGTAGCAAGTATTGGGGCTTTTTACCTCCTTGGAAAATCGAATGTAGAATATGGAAAATTGTTTCTCAAAACAGGCGTAATTTTCGGACTCATATCAAGTTTGTTGGTCGCTTTCCCTACCGGAGATTGGAATGCAAAAAACGTAGCAAAATATCAGCCGGCATCTTTTGCAGCAATGGAAGGCATCTTTGAAACTGAGCATGCAGGTGCGGAAATCATTTTGATTGGGCAGCCCAATATGGTGGAAAAAAGATTGGACAATAAAATTGCTGTCCCGAATATTCTTAGTTTTTTGACTTACCAAGATTGGAACAAGCAAATTATGGGAATGGATAAATTTCCGGAAGAAGAAATTCCCACAAATGTTCCTGGACTTTACTATTCGTATCATATTATGGTTGGCCTGGGTACTATATTTATTGCCATTATGAGCTTGGCTGTTTTCTTTTTGTGGAGAGGCCGATTGTACAATTTCAATCCTTTGCTTTGGAGCATAATGTTTCTAGCACCATTTGCCTATATTGCCAACATAACCGGTTGGTATGTTGCTGAATTGGGAAGACAGCCCTATTTGGTTTATGGCCTTTTAAAGACAGCGGATGGAATATCCCCTACCGTTTCTTCTGGCAATACTTTATTTACTTTGTTAGGATTTGTTGGATTGTATTTTTTACTGGGTGTTTTATTTTTAATACTTGTTGGCAAGACAATTTATGAAGGTCCAAAACCTGAACCACATCCTCAAACTCATTAATCATGGAAGTATTTTGGTACAGCATAATCGCCGTCATATTGGCAATGTTTTTCATCTTGGATGGCTATGATTTTGGGGCAGGAATCATTCATTTATTTTTTGCAAAGACAGAAAAAGACAAAGAAGTAATTGCCAAGTCTGCCGGCTTATTTTGGGACTCGAATGAGGTTTGGCTGGTTGCAGGCGGAGGAATGCTATTCATGGCATTTCCTACATTTTATGCCTCTGTTTTTAGTGGGTTTTACTTGCCCTTAATTATTGTTCTCTGGTTAATTATCTTTAGAGCCATTGGTTTAGAATTTAGAAGTCAATTTAAGTTTCCAATGTGGCGGGCCATTTGGGACAAGTCCTTTGGAATCTCTAGTTTATTGTTGGCCTTGTTTTTTGGTATGGCCTTGGGGAATGTGGTAAGAGGAGTTAATTTAGGTGGCGTTGAGAATGGAATTTCACAATACGAAAGCCAATACTTTTTCTTGCCCCTTTGGAACAGTAGTTTCAGTCCGCTGAGTGAAACGCCTGGAGTCATCGATTGGTTTACCATAATCATTGGATTAATTTCAGTCTTAACTTTAGCCATTCATGGTGCTAATTGGATAATTTTAAAAACCAACTCGACCATTAATGCACGGCTCAAATCTGTTGTTTTTTATTCAAACATTGGGCTGTTGATGTTAACCATTCTTTCATTGTCTGTTTGGCAAACCATTAATCCGAATGCCTTAGATAATTTTATGAGCAAACCCTATTTAATGGTTTTTCCACTTCTATATTTCACAGGACTTATTGGCTTATTTTTCATCAAAAAGATAAAAAAAGATTTGTATCCTTTTCTTCTTTCTACCTTGCTAATCTTAGGTGGAATAACATCGTCATTGGCTTCATTGTTTCCCGTCATTTTGCCCTCTACAAATTCCATCAATGAATCTTTGACGATTTACAATACGGTTACTTCGGCCTATGGATTATCAGTTGCTTTTTATTGGGCAATAGTTGGAATAATATTAATTGTTATTTATTTCATCATTCAAAAAAGAATGATGGCTGGAAAGATAGACAACATGGATTATGGACATTAAATTTGCAATAAATAATCTCAATGACTGATACATTGATTGCATTAATAAGTATCATTGCAGGAATACTTGGAGCTAATCTAGCAGGTTATATTTTCAAGAGGTATTCTTTTGATCTTGTTGGAAACACCATTGCTGGAGTATTCGGAAGTATTTTACTTATCAAGATTTTTGGGAGATTAGGTTTTGACCCAAGTTCAATTATGAAGACTGGAAGCACAAACGTTTTTTTGTTTTCTCTAAACATGATCACCTCCTTTACTGGTGGAGTATTTTCCATTGTTCTAATAAAGAAATTGCAAATAGAAATGGCGTCAAATAATAGGAATAAAGATAGAATCGTAAGCCTCTTTAAAGTCACAAGCATCGTAGAAGGGATTTCTTATATACTCTTGTTGTTTGTTGGAGTGCCAATCAAGTATTTGTTTGGGAATGAATTCTTGGTGAAATCTTTGGGCATGCCACACGGCTTGTTCTTTCTTGCCTACATTCTTTTGGCATTGCTTATTCGATCTAAAATGGGATGGAATGCGAAGTCCACTTTCATTGTTTTGATTGCTTCACTTATTCCGTTTGGAACTTTTTACATCAATAGAAAGTATTTCAATGCTAGATTTTAGCTAGTGCTTTGTCAAGATTAAATTGACGGTTGCCTTTGGCTGTACACAACAAATGTCGGGTCAACCGATAGGGAGAAAAATTGCTAGGATATTAATGAAAGGGCTAGGATGAAGTTCATGTTTTTAATTAGAAGATTTCTCCTTCGTCGAAATGACATTGGGGCGAGGAAGCGAATGCTAGCCGAGTGTTGGTTCGCGTGATCTGGTGTGCCAGCCCAGTGGAACGTCAGCCCTGTGGTGCACGTGATCTTGGGTCAAGCC
>CALBCY010000140.1 GCA_937927195.1 uncultured Chitinophagales bacterium | reverse complement strand
AATTATTACGTTTGATTGGATAATTTTAGAGATAAAGATAAATTCCAAGTAAGCTCAAACAGAATTTTTTTCTTAACGGATTTAAGCAAATTCATTCACTAAAATGACAAATGTCCAATTATTCCTCAATTAAAGAAAGTTATTGCTTTTTATTAACTGAATATCAATTAGTTATTAATCGAACTCAGGTTAGTTTTATAGATTTAATAAGTATCGACCCCAGAGCGGTCGCACAAACAAATCATGGGTAAAATTAAGTTTGGTCTAGAACTCAACTCCAAAATTAAACTCCAAAATCATTGCTATTTCTTCTTCATAAATGGAAGCCATTTGAAATATTTATTAAAGACTTTCCAATACATATCTGGATTGAACAAGACGGAATCGTTAGATGATTTATAAGTTAGAAATATAGCAATTGGCAATAAGATGTAAACAGCCAACCAAACTCCATGGAAGGGAGGTAAGACGCCTTCCTCGGCAAGTTTTCTACCCAATGTGGTTAGGATGTGAAATATCATAAAGAAAACAATTGAAATAACCATTGGTAATCCCAATCCGCCTTTTCTTATGATGGCTCCCATTGGGGCTCCAATCAAAAACAAAACGATGCAAGAAAATGCCAAAGCAAATTTATTGTAGATATATAGATGATACATTCCTTTTCGGCGACTATTCCCAGAGAATTGCTCTTTCTCCCATTTCACGTAATTTGCAATACTTTTAGCATTGTCTTTCGCTTTTCGGAACAACTTACTATGTTGCTCTTTAGGGGGCAAAGCCAATTGGAGAATGTGTTTGTCCAAACCTGCGAGCAAACTTGAATCTAGCTGTGTCGAATCAACCTTTGTCGGTTTATGGATATAGGATTGAACCCTTTTTGTAAATTGTGTTGGGATTCCTGCCCGCTTTACTTCAAGAGAATCAAGCGCAATTTTCAGTCCAGAAATCGGCATAACCTTGGGATTTCTGGAAAACATTTTCTCATCCTTTTTCTCGAAGTTCAAGTTACTCATATCCATCACTAGCTCCAATTCCTTGAAGGCAGTTCTGATGTGCTCATAATGACCTTTTTTCTCTTTCGTCTCTTTGAGTTCTTCATACTTCCATCCATCATACAGTTTGAAAATCAAAAAACTGTCATTGGTCGTCGGCTGCATGATTCCTTTAGAGGCTTTTAGTAAATTTTGCCCAGATTTACCGCTGGTGTTGTCCCAAATGTTTACATCGTGAATCGTTATATTGTCTGGGTCTTTTGCACCAATCTTGATAATATAGCCATCTACTCCATGAAAGAAAACATCTTCTTTAATATTGATGGCGGGCCGTTTCTTAACAACCGAATACAATAAGGTCCCAAATTTTAAATTGGCGACTGGTAAAATATTATTTGCGAAGTAAAAGGTCGCACAGGACAAAAATAGAATGACAACAAACAATGGCATCATAAAACGCAAAAAGGATATCCCGGCAGATTTTAAAGCCACCAATTCATAATGCTCACCAAGATTGCCAAAAGTGATGATAGAGGCCAATAAAATAGCCAATGGAATAACTATGGGCACAACAGTGGCAGAAAGGTAAAAGGTCAATTCTGCTAAAATCGCCATTTCCAGTCCCTTGCCAACTAAATCATCGATGTATTTCCAGAAGAATTGCATGATGAACACAAACATTCCTATAAAGAAAGTGATGATGAATGGCCCTACGAATGCCTTTAAAAGTAACTTGTCTATTTTTTTCAAGCGATGAATAATTTAAGCAGAAACGTCAAAAATACTGCTTTCGTTGTTCGATTTTGCTAAATAAGCTAATTCTTGAGAAAAGCTTGTTAATTTTAACCCAAATTTAGAGTTTATGAGACCAGAAAGAGAAGAAAAGTTTAAAAAAGCCATTTCAAAAAAGCAAGGCAATCTCGCAATGATTTTAGAAGATGTCCACGATCCGCACAATATCTCTGCTGTATTGAGGTCTTGCGATGCTGTTGGGGTTCAAGAAGTATATATTGTCAACAGTGCTGGCATGGATTCCTCACGTTTTGGGAAGAAAAGTTCTGCCAGTGCCTCCAAATGGCTCGATTTTTATTTTTTCGATAAAATTGAAGATTGTATTTCAGAAGTGAAAAAAAAATACGACAAAGTGCTTAGCACCCATCTAGGGACAGAATCTGTTTCCTTGTACGATTGCGATCTTACAGCCTCTGTGGCACTTTTATTCGGCAATGAAAAAGATGGTGTCAGCCAAAAAGGTCTGGAACTTTCAGATGGAAATTTTATTATACCACAAGTTGGCTTAATTCAAAGTCTGAATATTTCTGTCGCTTGTGCCATTAGTCTTTACGAGGCTTATCGACAAAGAGAAATTGCTGGAATGTACAATCAACCAGTTCTCAGCCAAGAAGCCCAATCCGCCTTGCTTGAAGATTGGTCTAAGCGTTGATGAAGCTTGAAATTTAAGAATCTGAGGAGAGTGAAATTTTAATTTTACAACATTTCAATTGAACAATTTTATCAACTTATTCTAAACTTTCTTTGGGCGGACTTAACCTGCTATTCGTTCCTACTTTCTGTGCTGAAATTCTGATTCAGAATGGTCATCCTTTGTCCTCGCTAATCACTCGGCCTTCAGGATTCCCTTCTTCATTCAGATTTCAGCACAGAAAATACCACTGCTATCAGGGCCGCAGGCTTTATGAATAGATTAGAAGTAAGGACCTGATTGATTTGATTGAATTGATTGTTGTCAGTCTTTCAGTATAGGATGAAAACTAAATACTGAATGTCTGTTTCTTAAATTTTCATAAAATAACAACTTTCCTTCCTTCCCAATGCAAAATATTTATATTTGTATTGAAACAAAAGTTTCAAAAGTCGAAAACCGAGCAGCAAAAAACGAATACCTCAAAACAACCCCAATGATTTCACTAAAAAAGATCAACAAAACCTATCAAACTGGCCAGAGCAGCTTGCATGTTCTCAAAGATGTTGATCTTGAAATTGGGGAAGGTGAATTGGTTTCCATAATGGGCTCTTCTGGTTCTGGAAAGTCAACTTTGCTAAACGTTTTAGGAATTTTGGATCAATACGATTCTGGTGAATATCACTTGAATAATAAATTGATAAAAAACTTGTCCGATACCGTTTCAGCTCAATATAGAAATCAGTTTCTTGGTTTCGTATTTCAATCCTTTAATTTACTTTCTTTTAAAAATGCGCAAGAGAACGTTGCACTTCCCCTTTATTATAAAAAGGTGAAAAGGAAAGAGCGAAATGCCATTGCATTGGATTATCTTGAAATGGTTGGATTGAGGGAATGGGCGCATCACATGCCCAATCAATTATCTGGTGGCCAAAAGCAAAGAGTGGCCATTGCAAGAGCATTGATCACTCAACCCAAAGTTGTTTTAGCCGATGAGCCAACAGGAGCACTCGATACTAAAACTTCCTATGAGGTAATGAAACTATTTAAAAAAGTCAATGCTCAAGGAATTACAGTTGTGATCGTCACCCACGAACACGATATTTCCAATATGTGCGACCGTGCCATTCGTCTCAAAGATGGTGTTATCCATCATGGAGAAGATGAATCAGCTTTTAGTACTTAGTATTGTGCCAAATCTAAATTAAAGCATTAAAGTTTAAATTAGATTTCGGATATTAATTTGCTTTGCTGCATAAAATTCAGTAATGACTTTATCTTAATATTTATTAATGTTTGACAGAGAAAAGTGGCAGGAAATAATCAGCGTTTTGTGGATGAACAAGCTTCGGACTTTCATCACAGGTGTTAGTGTTGCGTGGGCGATATTCATGCTTGTCTTTTTGATGGGAGGAGGCAATGGACTGCAAAATGGGGTAGAGCGCATGTTCGCTGATGATGCCATCAATTCTTTCTGGATCTGGACAGATGCTACTTCAAAACCTTGGGATGGTCTTCCAGTTGGCCGTGAAATCAGATTGGAAAACAGTGATTACGAAAAAGTAAAAGACTTTAAAGGAGTTGATAAAATAACAGGACGCTATAACATCTGGGGTGAATTTAATATCCGTTACAAAGAAAAGACGCAGTCTTTCAGTGTTCGCTCTGTCCATCCCGATCACAAATACCTCGAAAATACCATCATGACTCATGGCCGTTTCATCAACGATGCGGACAATGATGAGTTAAGAAAAGTGGCCGTTGTCGGTAAATTGGTTTCAGAAGAATTTTTCCCTTCTCCAGAAAAATCCCTAGGGGAATGGATAGAAGTGAAAGGAATACTATATCAAGTCGTAGGCGTCTTTGAAGACAAGGGAAGTGATCGTGAAATGCAGATGATTTACCTGCCCATCAAAACGGCGCAATTGGCCTACAATGGCAAAAATAGACTCAGTCAAATGATGCTGACAGTGGGAGACATGGATGTCAATGAAACCAAAAAACTCGAAAAGAAAATTCGGGAGGCCATGGGCCAAAAATACAAGTTTGATCCAGAAGATGGCAAAGCCATATATATAAACAATGGCCTTGAAGAATATCAAAGAATGCAAACCATGTTTTATGGTATTAAATTCATCATCATCCTAACTGGAATTCTTACATTGATTGCCGGAATAATTGCAGTCAGTAACATCATGCTGATAACGGTTAAAGAAAGGACGAAAGAAATAGGAGTAAAGAAAGCCATTGGTGCGACACCAGGCCACATCATTGGAATGATCTTGCAAGAGTCAATATTCATCACCTTGTTGGCCGGATACCTAGGATTGGTTAGCGGAATAGGTCTGCTGTGGACAATGAGTTTTCTAATGGAAAAATTCGATATGCAAAACGACTTTTTCTACAATCCCGAAATAAGTTGGCAGATGGCCCTTACTTCAATAATTTTATTGGTCATCTCTGGAGCACTTGGAGGCTTGATTCCAGCTTACAAAGCTGCGAGGATTAGTCCTGTGGAGGCGATGAATGGATGATACTCGGATTTCGGTATTCGTTGTTCGCTTTTCGATTTTTTGACATTGATTTTTGATTGAAAACAACTTGCATTTTTTAATTTTTGAATTATATAAGTAGAGAATATTCTCTAATCGTAATCAAAAGTGTAAAAATGAATAATTTTAGAAACCTTGAAATCTGGATACTTGGAATTAATATTGTTAAATCGATTTACCAGTTGTCTGCAAAACTACCAGAAACCGAACGGTTTGGATT
>CALBCY010000139.1 GCA_937927195.1 uncultured Chitinophagales bacterium | reverse complement strand
GTTTGAGCCTACTCAATTTAAATAATTCCAGTCATCAAACCTTTTAGAAAACTTAATAAATTCTCAATAAAGCGAGTTTATTTTTTTTAGGATTTAAGTGAGTTTCGAAGCGTTAGGAAATGACGTAAGTCTCGCCGGGCGACCCCGTTGATTTTTCGTCATTTTTGCGGACCGCCGCCGCGGTCAAGAAAAATGACAGGCAAATAGTGTCAAAATATTCGGATCCCCTCGAACTAAATTAATAAATTCTAACTTATTAATTTCAAACAAACTAAATCTTTTTTAACCCTAAGAAATATAAATTTTACAATCGAACTCAGGTTACTACGTACTTTATACACTTAGTACTTTTTTCAAAGCCCTCCAGCACAAGCCATAGTAGCTATGCTGACTTTGACATGCTCCCCTTTCATTAACTCATCTGTACAGGCTTCAAGAGTTGATCCAGTTGTAACAACGTCATCAATCAACAGAACATGCTTGCCCTTGATCATTTCGGGATGCGCCAATCGAAAAATTCCTTCTACATTTTTCCATCTCCTGGCTTTCTTATAATTGGTTTGACTTTTATTGTACATATTTCGCCTCAAAACTGAGGTCCTCAATGGAATTTCAAGCATATTAGAAATTCCGCTTCCAAGAGCTTCGCATTGATTGTATCCCCTTTTTAAAAGCCTTTTCCGATGCAATGGAACGGGAATTATCATGTCTATTTCATTTATCCAATTCATTTTTTTGAGGTTTTTGCCCATTCGCTCTCCCATAAATAAACCCAATTCGTATTTGTTCATGTATTTTATTTGATACAATAACTCCTGAACTTTTCCACCACTGGTCAGATGAAACATGGCCCATACTCTTTGGAATGGAATTCTACCCCACAATTTCTTTTCTAATGAATTATTTGGCTCATCATCAAAAAATGTTCTTGGAATCGTTATATCACATTTCAAGCAGATAAAACACTCCTTTTCATTTAATCTGGCCTTGCAGCAACAGCATGTTTCAGGATAAAACAATTCGAACAGACTTCTCATGTGGTCTTGGATTTGAAATAGGTCTGGAACTTTCATAATCATTCTTTACCTTACAATGTTTTTTTTCACAAAATGCAAGTCCTAAAAGCTTGTAAAAGACCCTTAATGGCGCCCAAGTCCCAATTAAAATCAAATAAGAAATTCTGGAGTTTGTTGATCAAACTGTCCATTTTAGGCCTGTTGGTCTGGTCGGTTTACCAAAAATTTTTTTTCAATGAAAATTTTGATGAAATTTCTGAAGCTTTTCATGAAGTTCTCAATAGCAGAAACAATTTCTACCTGATCCTGAGCATGCTCTTGATGCCCGTTAATTGGGGAATAGAAGCTTTGAAATGGAAGAAACTAATTTCAAAAATCGAAAAAATCAGTTTTTGGCAATCATTTAAAGCGATTTGCAGCGGGATCACCCTTGCCATGTTCACGCCCAATCGAGTTGGAGATTTTGGAGGACGGGTTTTGCTATTAGAAAAAGCGAGCAAACTAGAAGGAATTGCCATTACACTGATCGGTAGTTTCAGCCAAATTGTTGCAAGTTTCGGTCTCGGATTTTTAGGTTGGATTGGTTGCTCTAAAGTTTTCAGAAAAGTTTCCAATACAGAATTCGCCCTTTGGGTTTTATTGGCAATGGCCAGCATGAGCTTTTTATTTTACGCATATTTTCATTTGGACATTTTGAAGCGGCAAATGAGTAAAATTTCATTCTTAAAAAAATATGAAAAATATTATCATTCGATTGTCAACTACGATTCAAAAGAACTGTGGACCATACTATTCTTATCTGCCCTGCGTTATTCTGTTTTTTCATTGCAGTATTGGTTCTTATTCAAAACCTTCGGAATTGAATTGGAATTAATTTCAGGTTTGATATTAATCTTCAGCATATTTTTTGCTCAAACAATCATCCCTTCTATCGCCATTGTTGAACTAGGCATAAGAGCAAACATAGCCGTTCACTTTATGAGTTATGTTAGCACGAATCCAACAGCAGTTCTTTCAGCGGCCTTTGTTCTATGGGGCATCAACCTTTTGGTTCCAGCTTTCGTAGGCTTATTGGTGATATTTTCAATCAGAAACCTTTTAAAAACTAAGTAAGTACCAGAATAAGATAAAGTTTAAACCTTAAAAAAGCACAAACAATTAAACCAATTGAATACAAACATTCTAATAGCATTAAGCAGTAGTTTGCTCAATGCAAAATGATGTCGATCGATGAAAAATAAGTATGATTAGGATCATAATGAATATAATTTTCTGTTCCATTTTTTTTCTGCCAATGGAGACCTTTTCTCAGGAAGAGCACAAGAGCTGTATGGAACAAAAAATCAGCTTTGATATTGGGGAAGAATTGAAATACAAAATCTACTATAATTGGAAAGCTGTTTGGATGGGAGCTGGAACCGTAAAATTCAAAACGGAGCTAAAAGAAATTGATGGCAAAGCCGTTTTCCACAACAAAGCCGAAGGCAAAACTTTTAGGAGATACGAGTGGTTTTACAAAGTTCATGACGTCTATGAAACTTTTCTAGACACTTCAAGCCTGAAGCCTGTTCGCTTCATCCGAGACATCAACGAAGGTGGTTACACCAAACATTTACAATATGATTTTGAACATGAAAACCAACAAGCCTATATTGATCATTTTTTAAGAAGGGGCGAAACAAAAATGGAGCCTCAATACAAAAGCATTTCTCCCTGTACCGTAGATTTACTTTCAGCAGTATATTATACTCGCAACATCGACTATTCACAATTACAAATCAAGGACACCATTCCCGTAAATGTATTGATGGATGGTGAAATGTATTCGCTCTTCTTAATCTTTGAAGGAAGAGAAAATCTCAAAACAGATTTTGGAACTTTTCGCTGTATAAAACTTCGTCCTTCATTGATGGATGGTTATATTTTTGAGGAGGGAGATTTCATGACCATTTGGGCAACAGACGATGACAATCGCTTACCACTATTTATAGAATCTCCACTCAAAGTAGGATCCGTAAAGGCCTTTCTTCAAGACTTTGAAAATCTGAAATATCCATTGGATTCAAAAGTGGATTAGTTCAAGAGAATATTTAGTAAAAGTCCAGATTTGCATTTCAAAAAATCAAAAATTTAAACTCTAAAATTTTCTTTTTATTTGGGCGGCAATTCCCGCTATCCGTTCCTACTCGCTGCTTTGTTTATTGGTTCAGAAAGGTCGCAGTTTGTCTTCGCTAATCACTCAGCCTGCATTGCTCCCTTCTTCACTCAATACCCAAAACAACTCGTACCACTGCTATCCGGGCCGCAATATTTCACATGCGACAAAGCGCTACCTTTAATGACTCATCTTATAGAATTTCTAATATTAATTAATAAGTTCGTACTTAAGGTCATTTAGGGCAACTAGTCAATTCAAAAATTTTCATTGATAGGAATCATTGTATTAAACTGAAATTGAATTACAATAAATTATTTCGCATAATTGTCCAATAAGTCATTCTTTTTTCGTATTAGTCACCAAGTGACTAGTACGAAAAATTTGTTGAGCAACAAAACTTTAAAAACAAAATCATGGCAGGATCAGATAAATTCATCCCATTTAAAAGAAATAATTTCACCGAATCAGAATTGATTCAAAAAAGCGCAGACCATTACCAAAAGATGGATCAGAGAAGGTCTATCCGTGAATTTTCTAACCAACCCGTTCCTAAAGAAGTCATAGAAAATTTAATAAAAACTGCCTCTTCTGCCCCATCAGGAGCGCACAAGCAGCCATGGACTTTTTGCGCCATTTCCAATCCAGAATTAAAAAAGAAAATCAGAGCAGCCGCAGAAGAAGAAGAGTACACCAATTACAACGGCAGAATGTCCGAAGATTGGCTAAAAGATCTAGCCGTTTTTCAAACCGATTGGCACAAAGAATTCCTTGAAATTGCTCCTTGGCTCATTGTACTTTTTAGACAAAATTTTGGATATGAAAATGGAGAAAAAGTTAAACATTATTATGTTCAAGAATCAGTTGGAATTGCTGCAGGTTTTTTAATTTCAGCCATACACCAAGCTGGATTGGTGACATTAACACATACACCCAGCCCTATGAATTTCTTAGCCAAAATACTGGAACGTCCTGACAATGAAAAACCATTTTTATTACTGCCAGTTGGCTATGCAGCAGCAGATTGTAAAGTTCCTGATCTAAACAGAAAACGTTTGGATGAAATGACTGTTTTTTACAGCTAAAACTGTAAATTATTATCAACAAATAAAAATGGACTCAAACTCTTTCAGGCTCTTTCATTGATCTCTATTAAGGCCCAAAACATTTCTATTAAAAACCAAACTAACCAACCAAACTCAATTTACTTTTTAAACCCAAAAACTGCATAACATCATCTGCACTTGGTTCAGGAGCTTCCTCCATAATAATGTGTCCCAAATCATCGTAAATAATCAACTCTGAATTTGGTATTGAATCCTTGAATCGAAAGGCATTATTTATAGGCAGCCATTCATCCAACTCTCCCCAAATGATTAAGGTTTCGTTTTTTATTTTATGCATTTTATTGGTAACGTCTTTAAATTTTCCATTCACCAATTTGAAAAACGTTTCTGGGTTTCCCTCTTTAGAAAACAGATCATAGTAACGATCGACCAGCTTCTTACTCACTTTACTTTTGTCAATGTAAACTTGTCTCAAAAAGATATCTACTAAATTTCTCTTGATGGCAAAATGAGCAATTTTATCAACAAAAGGTGTACGAGCCATCTGAAAGGGCAAAGGAATACTTCTGGAATCCATAAAGCCTGCTGGAGCTAGCAAAATCATTTTATCAAAGCGCTTGGGATTTTGAAGAGCCAATTCCCATGATATCCATCCACCTAGCGAATTACCAACAATGTGGCAGCTGTCAATTTTGAGCAGATCCAACAACTTCAGTATGGCTTCTTTGTATATTTCTAAGCTGAACTTGCTTTTCGAAACGGGCGGATCAGACAAGCCCAATCCTGGCAAATCCAGTCGCAAAACACGGTAGTGCGGTTTCAGTATTTCTGTCCAGGCATCGAAAGTATGCAAAGAAGAAAAAGCTCCATGCAACAACAAAATCGGATCTCCTCTCCCTTCATCTCTGTAATGAAGCAAGGAGCCATTGACAACCGCAAAGCGGGAGTATTCGCTACAATACTTCTTTAATAAATCTTTTCTACTATACATTTCTTAGCCACTAAATAACAATAATTATTCCCAAATCAAAATTGTTTAGGAAGCAATTTTATTAAAAACCAAAGATGTAAGTCTAATAATAAAAAGTCAAAAGCAGCATGCTGGATAGCCTACAATTTTATTTAAAAGCCAAAAGAACTATTCAGTCTGTAAATCATTATTCTTTATGACGATAATTTCACAATTGTTCAGACTTTATTTAAAAGCGAGGCTATCTGTCAATATTTTATTGTACTTTATGAAACACTAAGTAATGGGAATGGATTTAGAGCAAAGTGATAATTATAATTCTGAAGATTCACCTTTAATTGAGGCCAGCGAGGAAATACAGGCCAATCAATCTATTTACAATGAATATTTTACCGAAGACTTTGCAAAGTTGCTCTCAGACAAAGTTCTTTCTTTGCTTTCCGATATCTATTTCAGAACTGAGTTTGTAGGTTTCGATGATACATTTCCAGAAAGAAACAATCCCAATCACCCAATCATTTACATATGCAATCACTCAGGAATGTCCTTTCCATGGGATGCAATGATTTTGATGTCCATGTATTTTAAAAAAACTGGCTATCAATTAAACAAAGCCTTCCGTGGCATCTCGGCACCGATCCTGTCCCAATCTGTTTTGATGAATCCTTTTATGATTCCGAATCTTTGGAAAAGAGCAGGCGGTATTGATGCAACCTTCTTGAATTTCGAAACGATGATGCATTATAAGGATGCTCAGATTTTGATTTATCCGGAAGGTGTTGCAGGGATAGGAAAAGGATTTAACAATCGCTACAAATTGCAGCGTTTTTCTTCTTCTTTCATTTACAATTGCATAAAATACAAAACCAAGATTCTTGGAACCGTTACTGTAAATGGCGAATACCTCAATCCATGGGCCTACAGTTCCAAATGGGTTAATAGATTTGTAAACAAATTGGGAATACCATTTTTTCCATTGACCATAATCACCCCTTTTCTGCTCATTTTCCCCTGGATGTTTTATATGGGCTTTCCTGCTAAGTTAACTTATGTAAGATGTCGAGAAATCTTTCCGCACGAACTGACCAGCAAAAACATCAATGATTTAAGCAGAGAAGAACTTCGTGCCATTGCTGAAAAATGCAGGGTATTGCTTCAAGAAGACCTGGACAATGCTGTCAAAAACTACGGACAAAGCCCCTATCAATTCAAGGAATTTTTCAAAAGCATTATTGACAACTGGAAATTGTTTCCATATACCATTCCTCCAGCTTGGCCTTTGCTGTTCTACGAATTTGATCGCATTCAAAAGGTTTATGAAGCAACAGGTGAAATAGAAGAAATGCAATTAGGCTGGGGCTCTACCCTTAGAATAATATTCAGAAACCCAATTTTACTTTGCTACTACATTCCAATTCTTGGCTGGATTCCTTTGTTAATCAAAGGATACACAAAAGTCGACTAATGATCTACCGCTTATAATTAGGCATCATTTCATCTTGAAAGTTCCAAATTCTGCCAAAAACATGAGCCAATGACAGCCTGTCATTAGTTCCCTTCAGACAGCTCTGCCAAAAATATATCAAAATAAGATGCTATTCTGTCAGCTATATTTTTTTTCAAGCCAATTTGGCTGAAATGCCATCTTTTAGCATCCTAATTTTCCTGCCATTTTTTCAATTTAAAATGTATACTGCTGATTATCAGTTACTTATATTGCATGTCACAAATTTTATAAAAACTTATGGCAAAATCCTACTGGCACAGGAATTGAACTATATCAGGCAAATAACAATCTTAAAATATAATATCATGGAAGATTTAATCAAAAAAGTTTTATACACAGGAGTTGGTCTTATTGCAACAGGAACTGAGAAAGTTCAACAATCAGTAAATGACTTAGTTGACAGTGATAAAATTTCAGAATCAGAAGGAAAAAAAATCGTTGATGGTTTTGTTCAAAGCACTGAATCTAAAAAGACTGAATTGGAAGATCGTTTGAAAGAAATGGTTGAAGGAGTTTTGAACCGTTTGGATTTGGTTCGTAAAAGCGACCTTGACGATTTGAAAGCGAAAGTTGCTAAGCTTGAAAAAGAAAAGAAATAATATGATACCGGATATTAAATATTTTATAAAGAATAAAAAACATTTAATTCCGGCATGACGGGTTTAAAATTCAGAAACCCATAAATTTTAAAAAAAAACCTTGACCTTAAAATGCATGACAACACTTGTGGGGTCAAGGTCCTTTCACCAAATATTTATTCAAAAATAAAATAAAATAATTAAAATGGAGACTCTAATTAAAAAAGTCCTTTACACAGGCGTAGGTTTAGTAGCAAATACTACAGAAAAAGTACAAGAAAGAGCTGAAAAAGTTCAAAAAAGAGTTAGCGAGTTCGTTGAAGTTGACAATGATGTTCAAAAGCAAGGAAAGAAAATCGTTAACAAATTCTTCAAAACGACTGAGTCAAGAAGAGAAAATCTTGAAGACAAAGCAAAAGGTTTGTTTGATACAGTAATGAGCAAGTTTGATCTTGTTAGTAAGTCTGAGTACGATTCATTGATCAAAAAAATCAATAAATTGGAAAAATCTTCGAAAGCTACCGTTAAATCTGCTTCAAAGAGCACTGCTAAAAAAGCTAAATCAACTGCTTCAAAAGCAAAGAAAACAACTAAAACAGTTGCTAAAAAAGCAACTACTACTGCAAGAAAAGCAACTAAGAAAGCTGTTAAGTAATCAGTTTTTTGTGAATAAAATAGTTGAGCCCAATCTGATCTTCGATCAGATTGGGCTTTTTTGTTTTACAGGTTGCAGATGCTCGCGAGCGTCGCGAGCCCACACGTCGCGAGCCCACAATTTGAGCCCACATCGCGAGCCCACACAATTTGGCCCCGCAGTAGGAGCCCACAATTTGAGCCCACATCGCGAGCCCACACAATTTGGCCCCACAGTAGAGCCCACAGTAGAGCCCACAGTAGGAACCACAGTTTGAACCACAATTTGATCCCACAGTATGCAGCCACAGTAGGAACCGCAGTTTGCTGCGGTCTGCCTAAAATACCGACCACAACAAAGAAGCGCTTTAGCAACAGACAAATGCTTGTTGTACCTTGTTGTACCAAAATTATTTTTATGAAATCTTTCTTTAATTTTAACGTACAATAGAAGCGTACAATAAATAAAACACAGCAATCAATTGTTTTTCGATAAAACCATACAAAACTTCAAGAACATCAACCGAGCAAGAGAAATTCTTCAGGTGATGGTGAAATATGGTTTCGAAGACATTGTTATCAACACGCCCCTCAGCAAGTTGATCCCCGATAGTCGCAAACTGACATGGATGCGGCAAACTAAACCCATTTTCGACTATTCTCGCTGGGAAAGAATCCGACTAGTCACAGAAGAACTCGGGCCCACTTTTGTAAAATTTGCTCAGGTCATGAGCAATCGACCAGATGTTTTGCCGCTGCAACTAATCAAGGAGCTCGCTAAATTGCAAAATGAAGTTCCGCCTTTTGGAATCGATGAAGCAAAAAAAATCATAGAAACTGAAACTGGAAAACCCATCGATGAACTCTTTGAATATTTTCTGGACAAACCTATCGGAAGCGCATCCATCGGCCAGGTTCACCGAGCCAAATTCAAAAACAACCAGGAAAATGGAGCGGAGATAGTCGTAAAGGTTCAGCGACCGAATATTCGAAATTTGGTAGAGACGGATCTGGCAATAATGAGTGAAATTGCTAGCAGAACAGAAGGCTACCTGGAAAAGCAAGGTATAACGAACATAGGAGCTGTTGTAGAAGCATTTGAGAAAACAATGCACAAAGAGCTCAATTATCTAATGGAAGCCAGAAACATGGCTCATTTTGCCGCTCAGTACAATGGTAAATTGGACGGAAGACTAGATTTCCATGTTCCTAAAGTTTATTCCCAATACTCTACGGACAAAGTACTGATAAGCGAATACATAAGTGGTTGCAAAATTTCTGATCTCGAAACCATGAAATCCTGGGGAATCAATCCAGAAAAGATTGCGGAAGACACCATCAATTTATACCTAACCAAGATTTTTAAATATGGACTGTTTCATGCCGATCCTCATCCCGGAAATGTTTTAATAAGAAAGGATGGTAAAATTTGTCTGATCGATTATGGGATGGTCGGCAATCTAATGCAGAGAGACAAATTTGCATTTGCAGGAATTTTTGTCGGCTTGGCTCAAAAAGATGCCAGAAAAATTGCCACCAGTTTAAGACAATTGGCCATTGAAGATTCTGTCGTTAATAAAAGAGCTTTTGAATATGATTTGAATGAAATACTGGAAGACCATATAGACAGCAATTTGAAAGACAGCAGTATTACTGAAGTAGGAACCAGACTGCAACAAATCATTTATAAAAACAAACTGCAAGTACCACGTTCGGTATTTTTAATCATCCGAACCCTCGCTATACTCGAAGGGATAGGAAAACAAATCCACCCCGATCTAAACATTTATAAATTGGTCAAGCCTTATGGTGCGAATGTTATAAAAGAACAGTTTTCTACCGGAAATATGACCGAAGAAGTTTTATTCCGACTTTTACAATTTGACAGCCTTTCGCAAAAACTACCAAATGAATTCTACGACATTCTTAGGAAAACCCGAAAAGGGGAACTGGAAGTCAATCTAAACATTCAACGCTGGGAATACCTTGCAGACAAGCTCAATAAAACAGCAAATAAATTTGTATTGGTCATCTTGATCTCTGCGCTTATCATTGGTTCATCCATTATGGTTTCCAGCAACCACATCAGTGGGGAAGTCATGAGTACAGAGGGGTATCCCTACATCAGTATTGTTGGTTTTTTCCTGGCTTTCATCTTGTCTATTTGGCTGTTTTGGAAGCTGATTCGTAGTTGAGAATGCTTTTTGGCCTTTTTTACAATTGGCTTTAAGGGATACAAAATTAATAACTGTCCGTTTGCCACTTTGACATTTTCAAAACAATTTTGTTAGAAAGCCTCGACAGAGCCTACTTTAACTGGAACGCCAGCCCGATACGTTTTCTATCCCGGCGGGGAACCACGTGTGTTTTTAAAAATCTCTTCGTTGCAATTCAGAGATTTTTTAATGCTGCATCTCCAAACAAATGTCAGCTGCCGACAGAATGACCTGATTTTAATCCTAATTAATATTTACATCTGTTAAACTGTGCAACCTTTAGCATTATTTTTGCCCCAATGTATTAAGGTATAGCTATCTTAGCATGCTGTGGATCAATGGTTTGTTTTTGTTCAACCCAAAAACAAGTCTTGAAATTAACTCAAATAGAATTTTACTTACATATGCAATCGAAACCCTTCATAATATATCTATGTCTTTTTTTTGCTGCTTTCCAACTTCATGGACAAGACGAGCAAATCAATTTCATGACCTATAATATTCTTAATTATCCTTCTACAAATTCTTCTGACAATGAATACAGAGCAGGTCTTTTCAGGCAAATTACAGAAGATTATCAAGCAGATGCAATAGTCATCCAAGAATTAAAATCAAACACAGGTGCCAATTTATTATTGGATTCGTTGAACAACAATTCCAATGGAATCACCTATGCAAAAGCGCCCATTTATAACCAATGGTCTGGCTTAGGCAATATGTTTTTTTACAATACTGCTAAGTTGACTTTTGTAAGTCAACTAGATGTTCCGCGAGTCAATGCCGATTATTTTGGAAGCTTTAGCAATCTTACTCCACGGCCTGCAACACATTACCGTGTGTTTGCCAATGATCCGAACTTAGCGGTTCACAATGATACCGTTTACTTGGATTTCTTTAGCATCCATTTAAAAGCTGGAACAGATGGCATGGATGGAAATGCCATTCCTGACAAAGACAGAAGACTGAATGGCGTAGAAGATTTCACTGATTTTGTAGCCACCATGCCAGCAGACAGAAATGTAATCATTGGGGGTGACTGCAATTTTTATGACGACGATTGGTCTACAGATACAGATGGGAACGGATACATTGAACCAGGTTACGGTGAGTTTATAAACAGTGGTTTTGTTGATGTGGTTGGTCCGTGGAATAAAGGAACAAACGCTTCCATAACTAAATTTACACAATCGACAAGGTCGTCAAACTCCGGCATACCCAATAGCAATGGTGGTGCAACAGGCGGCTTGGATGATCGTTTCGATTTCATTTTAATGGATGGCAGCAGCTATTCTGGGACAAACAATGTCACTTACATTAACAACAGTTATGATATTTTTGGTTCTTCCGAAGTTTTAGACGGAAGTGCGCTAAATGGATCACATCCATTAAAGGTAGCTCTTCATGAAATGTCAGATCATTATCCTGTAACAGCCCAATTTGACATTGACTATCCAGATGTTGGATTCTCTACGATTAACATGGATCTTACCGTCTTTCTAGAAGGCGCCTTTCTTCCTTCGAGTGGTTTGATGAGAACTGACCTAAATTCAAAAGGTCTATTGCCTTTGAGTCATCCTTACAGTGTTGCTCCATATAATTATGCTGGGACAGAAACTGTCAGCAGCTTTCCTTCAACAGTAGTGGATTGGGTTTTGGTAGAATTAAGAAGTGGCACCTCCACTGCAAGCAGAATCGGTCAAAGAGCTGGTCTTTTACACAATGATGGAAGCATCACAGATACCGATGGATTTTCTGATCTTCAGTTCACCAATTTACCTTTGGCCAGTGATTTATATTTTGTCATTCGCCATAGGAATCACGCAGATGTGATGAGCGCTGTTCTCACACCAGCAAATTTGACAATCACCTATGACTTTTCAAGTGCAAGTTCTAAAGCATTTTACAATACAAGTCCAAACCAGTTAAAAATGGTTTCTGGTAAAGCTGTAATGCTGGCAGGAGACATCAATCAGGATTTGACCATACAAACAACAGATAGAGACGATTGGAGGGCAACACCAGCCGTATTGAATATTTACGACCTGCCTGATACAAACATGGATGGCGTTATCCAAACGACCGATTACGACCTTTGGTACAACAATAGAACGTTTTTGACGCCGGCAGAATTGGGCTATTAGGGTGCGGCTGGGGTTGGGGCGCGGCATTCGCTTCGGCTGTGGTACGCCAGCCCGGCTTTATGCTTTGTAAGAAAAGAGGACAATGATCTTAAAAAAAAATCCAACAGACCAAATGAGCCGAAGGCGAATGTAGTTCGTACCAACAACTAGGGCTAAGGCAAGACGGTTCGACGGTTCGACGGTTCGACGGTTCGATACCTACAGAGGCGAATTCGGAATGCCGCCCAATCGCACCAATAGCATAAGACCACACGAAAGTCCGCTGCGTACAAAAAAAAATTCATCTAATTTCCAACTTTTTCTTTTCTGAGTCGTCTTTAAAAAAAACACTCATCATGAAAAAGTTAAATTACCTATTCTTATTTATGTTTTGTGCAATTGGTTTCAGCAGTTGCGATGAAGTTTTGGATTGCGAAGATGGCATCGGAACCATTGAAACCAGAACACTAGAACTTGAAAGTTTTGACAGCTTCACCCTCGACCGCGCTCTTGACGTAACCGTCTTGGAAGGCCCAGATCAAAAAGTTGAAATAGAAGGGCATGGCAATCTAATTGATGCCATAAAAACTGATGTAAACGATAACCATTGGAAAATTGATGCGGATGGCCGTTGTTTCGATTTTGATGATTTGAAAATCACCATTACACTCCCCTCTCTAAAAGAAATCAAACTAAAAAGTTCTGGTGATGTTTTTATGCAAGATGATTTCACGATGGAAGATTTCAACATTGACATCAATGGCTCCGGCGATTTGTATGGCAATGGACTGATAACGGCCAATAAAATTGACATCGATATTGATGGATCTGGAGACGTACAAATTGGAGGAACTTGTACAGAACAAATTATAAACATTACCGGCTCTGGAAAAGTCAATAATTTTGACCTAATAACAACTGAATCGGATGTAAAAATTAATGCATCTGGGAGTATTGAAGTAAATGCCATTGAAAACCTCGATGTGAAAATATTGGGATCGGGAAGTGTTTATTACAGAGGTTACCCAGCTATCAATGTAAACATTTCAGGTTCTGGAAAATTGGTAGACGGTAATTTGTAGAATTTCTATAAATCTCAAGACAGAAAAAATCTCAAGACAGAAATCACAAGACATTGACCTCTCGCTCAATCACAATTCCAAACTTTTGATTGACTGATTCGATGATTGATTGTGAAAAATCGAAAACTTCTTTGCCGGTAGACAAACCGTAATTAACAAGAACAAGGGCATGAGATTGGTACACACCAACCTGCCCTTTTCTTTTGCCTTTCCATCCCGCTTGCTCAATCAACCAAGCCGTTGGAATTTTGACACTATCCCTAGCAGCAGGATAGGATGGAATTTCAGGGAACTCAGATTTTAAGCTTTCAAAAACACTTTTTTCAACAATGGCATTTTTGAAAAAGCTGCCCGTGTTTCCCAAGTCTGAAGGATTGGGTAATTTGCTGTTTCTTATTTCACAAATGGTATCACTGATCACTTTAACATTCAGTTCGTCGATATTTTTTTCATCCAGTCTCTTTTGAATGGCGCCATACGATAATTTAAAGTCAGATAATTCAGGATTTTTCTGCAATTTCATAACAATAGAAAGGATGAAATATTTTCCTTTCAAAGCGTTTTTAAAAACACTTTCTCGATAAGCAAATTGACAATCTGCTTTATCAAATTTCACCAAGGCTCCATTCGATAAATCAATGGCCAATAGCGATTCAAAAACATCGGTCAATTCCACTCCATAAGCACCAATATTTTGGATGGGCGAAGCACCGACAGAACCGGGAATGAGCGAAAGATTTTCTATCCCAGCCCAGTTTCTTTTTACGCATTTCAAAACCACCTGATGCCAATTTTCACCGCCTTGGCATTCTACCCAAACATGGCTTTCATTTTCTTTAATTTTATCGAAACCTTTCATTTCATTTTTCAAAATCCAGCCATCAAAATCTTTCGTAAAAAGCACATTGCTTCCTCCGCCCAAAACAAATTGTTGCTGTCCAAGCGTTTTTTTTGATTCAATTAACTCCTGAATATCTTCGACATCATATACAGGCACGAAGTATTTGGTCCAGGAATAAATACCAAAGGTGTTGTATGAACCGAGGGGGAAGTTTTCTAGAATAAGCATTTTGAAAAAATTAACAATTGACTAAAACATTAGGAATGAAAAGCCAAAAGTAAGGAGAATAAAAACAAGGGAGCAAATTAGGTACAAAATGCCCATCACAAAAAATTTCATAAAAGTTTTTCCTATTTTTTGCTTGTAAACATTTTTCAAAGCAAAAAATATATAAACAAGAACTAATAAGAATAGAATTTTTAAAGAATTTACTGGAATCCAAATGGCGGCCAACAAGAAAACTGCCAGCATCACATAAAGAAAGCTGTGAATATGAAAGGTGAAAACCAAATGGTCTACATAGAAAAATTCACGATGCCTGACATACAAGATTTTCAATAGCAATGCAACAATGGGGACCATTATCAAAACCATGATGGAAAGTTGGCCTAAAAAATAACTAACCAAAGAGCCCCCTGAATTTTTGACTACCTTGGCAGATTGAATGGCCAACCTCCGAAAAATTGGAGCTTTTATTTTCAAAGAATCTGCCACAAGCTCTGGTTCTAATTCTTTAGACCAGCGTAAAAATTTTCCAAAATTAAAATTAATAGAATCCTTGCCCAGTTGCATAGATGTACTATTGGTATCATTTTCCATTTCGTTGATTCCATATTGCTTTATGGAGTCAATTGATTCCAGCAGTTCCTTTCTTCTTGCTTCATCCGTCTCTGTGACCAATTTAAGCTCCACCTCCTTGATTGCATCCGATTTTATTGCCTCCACTATATTCTCCTCACTAATTTCAGAAAGGCTAATCTCTTCGCCATTTGCTATAAAATTGCCTAAACTAAGATGATTATATTGATAAGAAAGGATGGTAAAAAATATTACACCAGTCAATAAAAACATACGCAATGGAGGAATATACGGCACTCTTTTACCTTCATTGAAAGCGAGTGATAGATATCCTGGTGAAATAAGCAATCGTCCCACTGAACGAAACAAGCGGCTATCGAATGTGAAATAATCGCCCAAAAAGTCCATGATCAGTGTTCCGAAACTCACTCGTTTATCGGAATTCTCCTGTCCACATTTTGGGCAATATCGTATTTCGCTATCTGTGAAAGAATAATCACAGTTGAGGCAATGGGCTTGTTTACGTCTGATTTTTTTCATTAACTATCCTAAAATAGGGTTTATTCCAATAATTTATAATTTCAAAATAATTTTATTTGAAAAATTCAGCGTTTTAGGGAATCGTTTTTTGGTGAAATGAGTTGTTTTTATGTAGGCCAGGCTGGAATAAGACTAAACCCAACAGCATTTTATTATTCTAATAGAAGAATCATTTGAATGAAATTTTAAGCTTTGATCGAAAAGGCTTAATTTTGTAAGGATATTCTTCAGGCGACGATGCCTGACAAAAACGACTTTGGAAATATGATTAGCAGAAAATTTGCGAGAAACTTATTGATGGGGACAATTGGTGCTGCATTAAGTGCGTCAGCAGGGATTGTTGTTTACGCTGTGCATTCATATTCAAAAAGATCAAGCCTTCCATTGGTGCGCATCAAGGACATCAATGGAATTCCGATTCGCAATGTTGAAATTTTAGCAGAAGATGGTGTAAAACTATCCGCTTGGTTGCTCGACAACAATTCGCCTAAAATGGTTATTCTCCTCAGTGGTCGAGGAAATGATCGAAGCAATAATATAAAAAAAGCAGAAATTTATCTTTCACAAGGCTATTCGGTTTTGATGCCCGACTTAAGAGCTACTGGCCAAAGCGAAGGGGATAGAATTTCATTTGGTTGGCATGAAAAACTAGATTTAATCTCTTGGTACTACTACTTAAAATCACTTGGCATCAATTACATCGCTGCACATGGGCATTCAATGGGTGCTGCAACTATTTGTTATGCATTGGAAGAAATCAAAGATTTCAAATTTTTGGTATTGGAATCCTGCTACAGACATTTGTTTGAAGTTGTTCAAAGTGGATTAAAAATGTTCTATGTTCCTCAAGTCGCTGCACACTTGATTGTACCTTTAGGGCAGCAATTGATTGGGTATATGGAAGATAAAATGCATCCAGGAGATTTCCTTCAATTGTCCGATGCGCCATTGTTAATGCTGGGTGGAGATTCAGAGCTATTGGTTCCAGCTGAAACGACCATCTCGCTGTTCTCTATGAACAAAGCAAGATTTTCTAAACTGCATTTATTTAAGGGAGCCACTCATGTAATTTTCTCAGATGATTACAATGAAGAATTCAAGGAAGTCATGACCGATTTCATTGACAAGGTTGAATTTTCTGAAATGCAAGAAGGAGATTTTATTCCACAATTAACAGAAGAAGCCATTCAGGCAGATTTGTTTACAATGAGTTAAAGTATTGGAATTAAATACTTAATTTATTTTTTGCGCTCGTATACAAAATAAGTTTGAGCGATGGTATTGCGCTCATCCAAGACACCTTCTCTCTCGGATTTTAGTTCCCATTTTGTCAAATCAAACTCTGGAAAATGGACTTCACAATTGTCTACTTCCAAGTCCAATTCTGTGATGTACAAGCGATCAATAAGATCTAGCTCTAAAGCCATTTTATAGATTTGTCCACCTCCAATGACAAATGTTTCTGATTCACCATTAAATCGTGCTAATTCAATCCCTTCCTGAATGGAATGGACAACGACGGCCCCTTGCGCCCTGTAATTTTCATTTCGGGTAACTATAATGTTGGTTCGTCTTTTTAGCAAACCCATTGCTTCAAAGTTTATGCGGCCAGATATGATGTGGTGATCCCTTGTGGTATTCATGAAATATTTCATATCCGCTGGGACAGACCAAGGGATGTCCTTGTTTTTGCCAATGCAACGGTTTTTAGAATAAGCGGCTATGGCTGAAGTGATCATGCTTTTTTGGGCTTTTAGCCTTTGGCCTTTGGCCTTTGGCATTTTGTTTTCATTAATTGCTAACAGCCAAAGGCTAATGGCCAAAGGCTTATACCTTAAACCTTATACTCAAACCGCAACCTTTCCTCTTATCAATGGATGCGGATCGTAATTTTTTATGGTAAAATCTTCAAATGTGAAATTAAATATATCTTTGATTTCAGGGTTAATCTCAACTGTTGGCAGGGTTTTAATATCTCTGCTCAATTGCAATTTCACCTGATCAAAATGATTGTTGTAAATGTGTGCATCGCCAAATGTGTGAACAAATGTTCCTGCTTGCAAATCACAAACTTGAGCAACCATCATGGTCAACAATGCATAAGATGCAATATTGAATGGAACGCCCAAAAAGCAATCGGCTGACCTTTGATACAATTGACAACTTAATTTACCGTCACCCACATAAAATTGGAAGAGACAATGACATGGTGGCAAAGCCATTTTTGACACGTCAGCTGGATTCCAAGCCGAGACCAAATGCCTGCGACTGTTTGGGCTAGTTTTTAAGCGATTGATAAGTTCAGTAATCTGATCGATGCTTTCACCGCTCGTCGCCTCCCATGAACGCCATTGTTTTCCATAAACTGGGCCTAACTCTCCATTTTCATCTGCCCATTCATTCCATATACGTACACCATTGTCCTGCAAGTATTTCACATTGGTCGAACCTTTCAAAAACCACAACAATTCGTAAATCACCGACTTGACATGAATTTTCTTTGTTGTTAGCAATGGGAAACCTTCGCTTAGATCGAAACGCATTTGGTATCCAAAAATACTTCTGGTACCGACTCCTGTTCTATCTCCCTTGTCCAGACCTGTGTCCATTATTGTGTTCAATAAATCGAAATACTGTTTCATGTTGAATTGGATTTTACGAAAGGGATCTTAAAAATTATTTTACTTGGTGAAATAATACTAAGCTTCTTTTTCAATAGCATCCATTATCAATGCTGGACTAAGCCCCATATTTGAAAATCCACCATCGTGGTAAATGTTTTGCATGGTGATCATTTTAGACAAATCTGAAAACAGGCTTACACAGTAATCAGCACAAGCGTCAGAAGAAGCATTTCCAAGAGGAGACATCTTTTCAGCATATTCAAAAAATTCTGCAAAACCTTTTACACCAGATCCTGCAGTGGTGTAGGTTGGTGATTGTGAAATGGTATTTACTCGAACATTGGCTTTTTGTCCAAAGTGATACCCAAAGCTTCTAGTTATGGATTCAAGTGTTGCTTTGGCATCAGCCATGTCTCCGTAATCAGGAAACACTCTTTGTGCGGCTATGTAAGACAATGCCAAAATAGAGCCCCATTCGTTCATACAGTCCATTTTGTAGGCGGTTTGCATAACGCGGTGAAAGGAGAAAGCTGAGATGTCCATTGTTTTATGATACCAATCGTAATTGAGGTTGGTGTAATCTTTTCCTTTCCTTACATTGGGGGACATTCCTATTGAGTGTAAAATAAAATCAAGCTTACCGTATTTTTCGACTGCTTGATCAAAAAGTGCTTGTAGGTCCTCCATATTGGTCGCGTCTGCAGCAATTACCTCCGTGTTGCAAGCTTCAGCTAAGTCACTAATTTTACCCATTCTTAAGGCAACAGGAGCGTTTGAAAGCACAAACTCTCCGCCTTGTTCTTTGACTTTTTCAGCGACTTTCCAAGCGATTGATTTATCGTCAAGTGCACCGAAGATGATTCCTTTTTTTCCTTTCAACAAATTGTGGCTCATATTGTAGATTTTTTCAAAGATAGTATTCAATTTATTTATCTCAGACATTCGATCTTAGATTTTAGATTATAGACTTCATGCCAAATTGTAATCTAAAGATTTTCAAGCCTTTAGAAAGAATAAAAAATTAGCTGCCATTTTATTAAGTAATCGAACTCAGGTCCAAAAAAGAAAGCTAATTTCCGGATAATATATATAAAAAAAAGCCCCCACTCGGCCTTTGGCCGAGTGGGGGCTAGAAATCTTTCATTTCAATATTGGTTTTAAACCAATGAATGCTTTATTTGATTTTGAAAGCTTTTTTCAACTTTGAAACAAAATCTAGTTTCTCCCAAGTGAATAACTCTACTTCCATTTTTTTCTTCAATCCTGAACCATCAGTGAATTCTTTTTTAACCTTCTTA
This sequence comes from uncultured Chitinophagales bacterium, assembly GCA_937927195.1. Lineage (GTDB taxonomy): Bacteria > Bacteroidota > Bacteroidia > Chitinophagales > UBA2359 > JAHDGP01. The sequence goes on along the minus strand of CALBCY010000139.1, from coordinate 15,300 downwards.
GGCTCTCTTCCCATGTGGCCGTAAGCCGCAGTTTCAGAATACATCGGATTTCTCAATTTCAATCTAGTTTCGATTCCATAAGGAGTCATATCAAAAACCTTGTCGATTTTTTTAGCAATTTCACCATCAGTCATATCAACTTTGGCAGTTCCATAAGTTTCAACATAAACCCCCATTGGCTTAGCAACACCGATTGCGTAAGAAACCTGAACCAATACTTCATCACAAATACCAGCAGCAACCATATTCTTAGCAATGTGTCTTGTTGCATAAGCTGCTGAACGATCTACTTTAGAAGGATCTTTTCCAGAGAATGCACCACCACCGTGAGCACCTTTACCACCGTAAGTATCAACGATAATTTTTCTTCCTGTCAAACCTGTATCACCATGTGGGCCACCGATAACAAATTTACCAGTAGGGTTAACATGATATGTGATCTTTGGATCATCGAACAATTTGCGAAGTGCCTTTGGCAATTTACTTTTCACTCTGCTGATAAGAATGGTTTTGACATCGTCCTTAATTTTCTTCAACATTTTGGCATCACTTTTTTCAAAGTCATCATGCTGTGTAGAAACAACAATTGCATCGATTCTTATTGGCTTGTTATCGTCGCCATATTCAATTGTTACTTGAGATTTTGAATCTGGGCGCAAGTACTTCATTTTTTTGCCTTCTTTTCTGATGGCAGCCAATTCTTCCAATAAAAGATGTGAAAGATACAATGGCAAAGGCATGTAGTTGTCAGTTTCATTCGATGCATAACCGAACATCATTCCCTGATCACCGGCCCCTTGTTTTTTCTTATCTTTTTTATCAACACCTTGATTAATATCAGGTGATTGTTCATGGATTGAAGACAATACTCCGCAAGAGTTTGCTTCAAACATGTATTCACTTTTGGTATAACCAATATTGCGAATTACTTCTCTTGCAATTTCCTGAACATCCAAATAAGTTTTCGACTTAACCTCTCCAGCCAAAACTACTTGTCCTGTAGTTACTAGCGTTTCACAGGCAACTTTTGAATCTTTATCAAAAGCAATAAAATGATCGACTAAGGCATCAGAAATTTGATCCGCGACTTTATCCGGATGACCTTCTGAAACAGATTCTGAAGTAAATAAATAAGACATATTATTTTGTTTTATAGTTTCTATTTTTAAAAAAACGCACAAAAATAAGTTTTTTATTCTTAAAAACCGTCAATTTGATGAATGTAGACAGAACTAAGACATATATAAAGGCAAAAGTCTTGAATAGATGGTGAAATTTCTGAATAAACACAGTGATTTTCAGTCATCTGTCTATTTCAGTTTCTTGGGATTATCTTTTACAAAAGCTTTCCAGTCTTTATAGACTTTTTTGTTGTTTAAAATTGAGGAAGTTTGAAAGTGATGGCACAATGCGACACCTAAAGCATCGGTGGCATCATAATATTTGGGTAAGGTTTTTATTTTAAGGATTTGGATCAACATTGAAGCAACTTGTTCCTTTGAAGCATTTCCATTGCCAGTGATCGACATTTTGATTTTTTTAGGAGCATATTCTACTACATTTAAGCCTCTCATTCCACCGATGGCAATAGCAACTCCCTGCGCTCTCCCGAGCTTGAGCATAGACTGTGCATTTTTGCTGTAGAAAGGAGCTTCAATGGCCATGCAATCTGGTTCATAGCTTTCGATGAGAAAGTCAACTTTTTCACCAATGAGTTTTAATTTTTCGGCCTGTGTTTTAATTTTATCCAATTTGATAACCCCCATATTATCAAGGACAGGTTTTTTGTTTTGGACGCTCAAAAAAGCATAGCCCATGACATTCGTTCCTGGGTCGATTCCTAAAATTTTCAAATTGAAATATTTTATAAGATTAAGCTACTTAAATTCAGCAGCAATTTTTTGAGCTATTTGAGGAAGTTCTGCTTGATCAACTTTCTCCTTGTTTCGAAAGTCAATCATTCCTTTTTCATCAAGAGGAATTAGATGAACATGTGCATGTGGCACCTCTAAACCAAGAACAGTTATACCTATTCTTTCGCAAGGTATAACCTTTTCAATGGCAGCGGCTACTCTTTTAGAGAACAACATTAATTCCCCCAACAATTCGTCAGGCAAATCAAAAACATAGTCAATCTCTGTTTTAGGTACAACGAGTGTGTGGCCTTTTTTTACGGGACTGATGTCAAGAAAAGCGATAAATTGATCGTTTTCTGCAATCTTATAAGATGGAATTTCACCAACAATAATTTTGGAGAATATAGAGGCCATATCTATTTGCTTCTGTGCTTTTCTTTTAGATTTTATTCAGACTTATTGTCTGGTAATTTCTAGAATTTCTAATTTCATAATACCGCTAGGAACATGTACTTCGGCCATATCACCGACTTCTTTTCCTAGCAATCCAACGCCGATGGGTGAATCGATTGATATTTTGCCTGCTTTCAAATCTGCTTCGTTTGGAGAGACCAAAGTGTAAACAAATTCTTTCTTAAACTTGTGATTCATTACCCTTACAGTTGATAAAACCAAAGCTTTTGAAGTATCCATGATGCTTTCATCAATTTCACGCGCATTGGCCAAATCAGATTCCAGCTTTAAGATTCTATCTTCCAGATAGCCCTGTGCTTCTTTTGCTGCATCGTATTCTGCATTCTCAGAAAGGTCTCCTTTGTCTCTTGCCTCGGCAATAGTTCTTGACATTTCTGGTCTAGCACGGGTTATTAAGTCGTGCAATTCAGCTTTTAATTTCTCTAGTCCCGCTTTGGTGAAATATCTTATTTCAGCCATAAAAATTCAATTTAATTAAAACAAAAAATAATATTCGATGCAATGGTAATCATTAATTAAAAATAAAAGTTCCGACTTATCAAAGTCAGAACCAAAACTTACATCAATTTAATAAATTTTAAGCCATTTTGTAAATTTCAAATAGATTTGGCTTATACTTAAAACCTATTTGACTAAAAACTTTAATGAGGTTTAAATGTAAAAGAGACGTTTTCGTGATACGAAAACGTCCCCAATATTTACACAATTTAATAAAATTGTATCTTTTTTACAAATTAATTCTTATTCCAAGAGAATGAATTCCATCATAGATGTGAGTTGTTCTGTAAGAATAGTCCAAAGCGAAAGTAGAATCGCCATCTTTTTTAAATGGAACTTCAACAGTTAATCCTCCAGCGAAGCCAGTTAATGCAGAGTTTCCTAGTTGTAATTCTGATTCAAAGGCTCCATTTTCATATTTATAACCAGCACGAAGCATAAAGACTTCACGGAAAGCATATTCCAAACCTCCACCAAAGAAATCATTTCTAAATGAGTTAGAGGTGAAATTTGCTGCTAAGGTTAAACGGTTATTATCGCCAATATAAAAATCATAAGCTCCACCAATGTGAAGCAAAGAAGGAAGTTCGTATTTTTCAACACGGCTAGCATAAGTCAAGGATTGGTCAACTGGATTATCGGCAGCTTGATAAAGCCCATCACCTTTGAAAGTCATTGGTGTTCCAACATTTCTAAGGGATATACCAAACTTAACCTGATCATTTTCACCAGTTACGTATTGAATTCCAGTATCAAAAGCAACACCTGATGCGCTCACATCAGAGATTGAATGGCTGATTATTCTTATTAAAACCCCACCATGAATACTTTCTGAGAATGATTTCGAATAAGCAATTCCGATATTAGAATAAGATGGTTTAAAAGTACCCCCTGTTCCAGCATCTGGAGTTTCTGTTGTAGTTCTACTTATTTCACCGAAAGACATTGATGTAACATTGATACCTAAAACTCCAGATTCTCCAAGTGCTTGTGAGAGTCCGAATGCAGTCAGTGTAATGTCACTACCGCTCATCCAACGGCTAGAGGCCAAAACTACCTCAGTAGATCTGGTAAAAGCAAGTCCGCCAACATTTAATCTCATCGCTTCAAGACCTCTTGTGCTTGCTTGATTAAGGCTGTGCATTCCTGAACTACGAGCCCAAGGATTGATTAAAAGTTCATTCGCTCCAGCCTGACCAACCCTGTCTGCATTTCCAGCATTTAGGCTAAACGAGGCGAATATGAGCGCAAGAACAGAAATATATGTAAAATTTAATCTTTTCATAGATTATAGTTTTCTAGTTAAAAATCTTTGAAAATCCATCCAGTTTGCGGTTAAGCAAACTGGATGGATTAATATTAAAATGTATCCAAATCGACAGGACGAATCACGCCAAACCATTTCAAGGTTTTTTCTGCGCCTGATTCTCTATCCTCAATGTGAATGATATACATTCCACTGGCGATCGGTACGTTTTTAAAGTTTTTCAAATCCCAGTCAATTGCATTTTCAACTGTTCCAATATCTGAAGAAGAATTATTACTACTTAATCCTGTATCAACTCCTGAATTATCTACTTCTAATTGACGCACCAATGTGCCATCCAAAGTAAAGATTCTAACAGTTGCTCTAGGAGGCAAATTGGTGATTTTGATTCTGTTGTCCAACTTACTATTCTCATAAGCAGAGAAAGCATAGTATGGATTAGGAACCACATTTGACAATGCTAATATATCTTCATTGTCTACTTCTTCTATAGCTACAGGAGCATAAGAACTCATATCAAATTCATAGACGACATCTCCCCATTGCTGTTCAGCAGTATAAGGAACTTTCACTCTAACTTTCATTGACAAATCATTTGGAATTAATCCATCTGCAACTGATGTGTAAGAGAATCCAGTTTCCATTTTAGGACAAATGGTCCACATTCCATCGTTATAAACTGATGCCAAAAATTCTTTAGGATTTCCACCAGATTCTGTTTTAATCATCAAATCGTGGTATTTAGCTCCTTCATCATAAACTGAATTCATTACATAAATATAATGTTCACCAGCCATCAAATATCTAGAAGCAGGGTTTTCAAAACCAACCCCAGGTCTTGTTAAAAGATCCGTTGGATTCCAAATCATATCAGCACCATTTTCACTTTGGATGAAAGAGTTTTCACCAAACATGATGTTTAATCTTTTTCCCGTTTCTAAATCAATGGCATAACCAGGGAACCAAGAACGACCGATATCAGATGCATCATACAATTCAGTTCCCTCTCCTATTACAGTAGAAGTGATTCTAAAATCGAGTAGATTTTCTTTGACAAATCTTTCAATAACAACATCCATACCATCAATCTCGACAATCGCATCTTCTTCATCAGTGAATAAGAAGTCGTCGTTTAAAGTAATGTAGTCTTGTATACTTATGAAAGAGTTCAATGGGAAATCAATTGAAACAGTTTGTGTAATCGGGCTATTAACTACGTACCTAGTGGTATCATCACCACTATCACGAACGATTTCTAATGTGTCTCTGAAAGAATCATATTCAACCTCTACACTAACAAAAGCATTTGGTTTACCAGAAACGAAATAAGATCCTTGCGAATCAAGCTCGGTAACTTCTGATGGTTGTGCATAAGATCCATCACCTTCTTTATCCCAACTTGGGTGGCGACGTAAACTATTTTTGATTCCACCACCTTGAGCCAATGCAGCTTCACGACTCATTTCAACAACAACAGATCTGGTCCATAAATCTTTATTTGATGTATAAACAACATCAATACTTCTCAACTCATCCAGTGTATTTGGTGGTGCACCAAAGATTGAAGAGTTAACCTGATAACAAGATCCACAACCTGGCGCCATTGGTAACACACTGTTCATGGCATTGTAATTAGTATTACCATTAACTAAACAAGATGGAGCAACTCCGCCCTCAAGAATACCTTCGTAATATTCATTTAAATCATAAGTATAATCGATAGGCTGCACTTCTTCTTGTGCACCTGATAATATCCAATTTGTATTTTCTCCAGATTCACCATCAGAAATTACACCTAGCCATTGTTGACTAACATTGGCAACACCATCAAAGTATCCATCAATTCTAGCATCTCCTTCCAAAGCATTAATAGCTTGTGTAACAGAAACAGTAAAACCTAAAGACTCAGAGCCTTCCCAACCACCAATAGCTTGGTCAGAACCTCTTTTAATGGTTCCTAATGATGTGTATATTGTATCTGAATCATCATCGAAATCTTCCAATTCCCATATCGCACTTGTTCCGATTCGATACCCTCCAGTTAATCCACCAGAAACATCATTGTCAAGAGGTCTAATTACGGTTACACCACCTGCACTAGCAGAAACAATATCATCTACTGCTTCAAATTCTACTGGATCGTTAGGATCGATGACATTGATATAAACCTTAGCAGTTGTTAGTGAAATTTCAGTACTGTTAAGAGAGTCCTCTACGGTATAACTAAAGACATCTGTCCCAAAGAAATTCGCATTTGGAGTGTAAGTAAATATTTCTTCACTTAATACAACAGTCCCACTTGAAGGTTGGCTATTAAAAATAATTTTAGCATCTCTTAGCACATCATTTTCTAAGACAGGGATCGTTACACTTGAACCTGATTCAACCATTCTAGTATCGTCAAAAGATCCTGGATACTTAATCGGACTAGCTTCAACATTTATTACAACAGAAGCAATTTCATCCAAGCAATTAGGACTTGTTATGGTGTAGTTAAAGTGATCGTAATCAAAGAAAGTATTGTTAAAAGGAGAAGTATATTCGATAGAACCATCCTCTAATACATTCAATAGTCCCCCTTTATCCGTTCTTTCTGGGATTTTGGTATACACAGCATTTTTAATAGTCAATCTAAACTTGTGAGCAGGAACTCTAACCGGATCAAATACTTGAACATTGATTGGTGTTCGTCCACCTTGGTAGACAAGATTATCAGCGGTAAAAGTATCGCTGGTTAAAATTCTATTAACGGATTCTTCTGTCAACTCCAAGTCGTTACAACCATTTCCAAATCCTTCGATTTGCGTTACATCTGGGCTATCTCCATAAGAAGAGCCTAATTGAACAGCCCCATATTGATAATTAATATCGTGAGGAATAGCTGTATAACTTCTCACATTTTTACGACCAGCTAAATAAGCAACTTGCTGTGCATTGTCATCAGCAAAAGGTGCCAATGGATCGTAAGGAGTGTAATTATTGTAAGAATAAGCCAAGGCAGAGAAGTAATAACGTTTGTGATTAACCAAACTATTTACTCCTTGTGAACCAAATTGATCACTTGTTACCACAAATGTGTGTGTAATACCTTCATCTGGAGATTCCACCATTAACTGTGGGAATGAACCTTCACCTAAAGCTGGGTCTTCAACAAAATTCAATATTCTTGAAACACCATTTTTAACATCTACTGTAAATATTTCACGAGCTAAATTTGGGTCTCCAAATTCTGCAGGCGAAACAGAAGAGTTTGCCAATTGGAATATTCTATATCCTTCAAATGTATACAATGAATCTGGTTTGCCTATGCTGGCCAAAACAGGATCAGGATCAGCAAAACTTTCGTTAAAGTTGTTGGAAGATTCTGAGTTCCAAAGTGAAATGATCAATTGTTGATCCAATTCACGGATGGTCATATTTGGTGCATCAGGTCCATCGATCAATTTGAAATTATTATCAAATAGAGCCTGAGCTTTTTTATCTGCATTAGGAAGTTTATCAAAGGTAACTCCTGGACAACCACCAGCTTCAGGTACCCAAATAACTCCTACAATAACATCATTAACAACACCAGGATCTAATCTGAAAGGACCAGCAGACTGAAGGAATCTTCTATCTGCAGGAATGTTCATTGCGGCACATTCAGACCAACCAGAAGAGTTGGCAGGATCATCGGGAAACATAAAATTAAATGGTTCTGTTCCACCATATCCATTTCCACCAAAAGTAAAGGGAGAACCATCTTTCCAAGTTCCCGATAAATACCCATAGTGATGAGAAGCTGTTTGTGGATTTCCTGTAGTAGTAAAATCATTGTCATAGTACAAGAATGAGCTCATTCCCAATTCTATGAATTCAGGTTCTCCATTTGGGCCAACTACTTGTTTTCCGTTTTCATCTAAAATAGGTTTATTTGGTCCTTTAAAGAAATCGACTCCAAGCATAGGAGGATTGTCACCATAACCAGCTTCCCCTTCATCATCTGCATCCCCATTGTATACGATTCCCATATTATTGATGGTATCACATCCAACGAAATCATCTTGATATTCACCCAAATCTGGATCAACCCATTGAGCAATAAAAGTACTATCTAAAGAGATAGATGAATTATTTTCGATAACATACTTATAGAAAGTCATGTTGTTGACTTCATCATTGGTAGCAAAAGCAAAAGCCATTCCTCGGATTTCAATACCGATGGCTTCACCTTGCGTTTCAGAGTGAGCATTACCTTTGTCATTGTATACCCACCAAAGCATTTGATCTGCAAATACTCCTTCTATTTCAGAATCAATTACAGGATAATCACCTTGTAATGGATTGTATTCACCATCTTGATCTTCATCCCAGAAAGGTGCAAGATCTTTATTTACTGGAAATTCGGCAAATGCATCAAAGAATTGATTGTTTTTTCCAGGCCATTTTAGAATGCTTTCAGGAACATCAGATTCTGAGATTGTCCCCTGAGCTTCGAAAGTAGCAATGAATTCTGAAATATCAACTCCTCTTACTTCCCAAAAACGGTCAAAGCTTTCACAAGTTGCAGCTTCAACTTCCCCCAGCGCATCTAATGGTCCAGGATAGAAATCATTACCTGATTGACGATAAGTATGGGCGGCAATTTTCAATTGGCCCAAAGCATCGAAACCACCAATCCAGATTGCACCAGCAAACAAAGAATGCTTTGGTGTTAGACCTGAACCAGGTTCTACTTTTGGAATTTCGTAAGTGTTGTTGGAGCTGGCATCCCACCACATATCTCCACCAACGTTAATACGTGTCCTAACATTATTGATATTCAGTTCTGCAAAGCCCACCGAGCCAGCACAATCACTGGCTGTTTTGGCAGCTTCATCTGTTTTGCCTACAAAACCAATGTTTTCTCTGGCAAACAGGCTTCCCACACTTAAAAAGAGCAGAAAGGATGATAATAAAAAAATAGATTTATATCTAAACATATTGTCTTAGTTTTTCAATTAAAAGTTAATAGAAGCTCCCAAACGAATCCTTCTTGGATAATTGAAATTGTTAGGGTTCTGCATGAAATAGTTATACAATAAAGAGAATGAATCGGTCGATGCTCTGTTAGCTGCATCGTCAGCACCTTCAGCTGACAATAAGTAACCATCATTTTCTCCACTACCAGTTGCTGCAAAAACACCCAATGTATTCATTTGATTCAAAACGTTTTGAACTTGTAGGTATACGTTAATTACAGTAGATCCGTCTTTCTTCTTGCCTTCTTTGCTTCCAAAATTCAAATTAAAGTCCTTATCAACATTCAAATCCATTTTCAAATTCCAAGGCTTTCTAGATCCATTGATTTGTCCTTCCAAAACTGGTCTTGAATTTCTACCAAATTGCACACCATCTGGAGTAGGAACTTCCTGACGTGTAAACGGTGTTCCAGAATTTGCTCTAAAGATTACGTTTGCACCAGCTCCGGCCAAAAGCTTAACTTTTCCTATAACTGGTCCATTATAGCTTCGACCATTTCCATACCGGTAATCAAGGGTTAAGTTGATTCCATGTCTTGAATCGAAACTAAGTGGTCTGATACTTCTAATGTTACCTTGACCTGTATTTACTTGGTTACTTGCACCAAATGCGTCAGAACCTGTACCATCTGCAAACTGAAGTGTATAATTTAACATTGCACGAACATTTCCAGTTCTTCTCAAATCATAACTCAATTCAAAACCTTTAACATTACCGAAATCAACATTACCCAAAGTAGTGTATTGCTCTACAGGGTAACCTAAAGGAATTTGAATAATCTGAATCATATCACGCATTTCACGATAAAAAGCTGACAAAGAAACGGCAGATGTTTTACTTACTTTTTGCTTAAATCCAACTTGGTAAGAAATGGTTTTTTCTGGCTTCAATCCTGAGTTGTTAATGTTTGCATCAACCAAAGAGAAAAAATAGTCACTTGCAAATGAACTGATATTCCTTTGAGGTCTTTGAGTCAAAATACTATAGTTGGCAAAGAATGTTGCTTCATCCGATATAGGGAATGAGAATGCGATTCTAGGCATTATAGAAATTTGAGGCTCATAATCTTTAAATGAATTATTAATTTTATCAACAAAATTTTCATCTCTAATATCATCGGCAGGTTTGTCATCCAATGGATCAGAAAGGAATGGTTTTACAGAACCACCTTCTTTAAGAATATTCGCATCGTTTACAAATTTACCATCAGCATCATACCAATCTATACCATCTCTATAACCTTTGATGGATGTAGGATTAACTTCATTATCAACATAAACAACAAAATCATCACCGATGGTTTCTGGTTTAGTGTAATTTTCTATTGACTGAGAAAGTCTTTCAGAATCACCAGCTTTTACTGTACCATATAAAGAATATAGATCTCTTAATACTTTTTGATTTGCATCAAAACGATCCACTCTTACACCAACATTAAAGATCAAATCTTTAAAAGTAAATTTATCTTGGATAAAACCAGCCATGTATACTGGACGATAAGCTCCAACTTGTCTTGGGAAGAATAACTCATCATCAGAGCCTTTCCAGAAATCCTCAAAAGCAGGTTGATCTGTCAATTTATTTCCTTTGTAATCAAATCCACTGTAGGAAACAATTCTATCACCAGCTGAACCTGAACCGAATAAATCATCAGGTGAGAATAAATCCAAACTCAATTCACTAGGATCTACTGCATCCGTATCAATTAACGGGTGTAGTTGAATGTCTGTGAATCCAAATTTTTCTCTAAACTCTCTGTCAAAAAATGTCTGACCATTTTCAGTTCTCTTGTAATCAAAACCAATTGTATCAAAAACTCCAAATGCACCATGTACATCAGGATCATAATCTCCTAATCCTACTCTTTCACCATCAATTATAAGGTAAGTTCCATCAATGGTTTTATCTCTTTCAATACCACCGTTGATGTCATTAACTCTTGAACGCATTCTATCCCAAAGATCTGCAGGACTCATAGTGTATGATCTGTCGACTCTTTGTTCATATTCAAATCCAAATTCAATTGCGTGCTTATTTCTATCTGAAGAACCAGGTTTTTTAATATCCACAGAACCATTGAATACCAAACGGTATTGATCATCTTCAGTTTTCCAGAAGAATCCTGTTCCTGACCCACCAGGCATGTTGTAGATATTATAAGCAGAGGAACGATCACTTGATTTTCGACCATTTAAGAATCCGAAGTTTGAGCTAATTCTATCAAGGCTTTGGTAAAAGCTCTGATCATCACCTGCTAATTCGAAATATTGCTCGTTGTGTGCAGCTTCAATTGGGTTTAAATCACCCGATTCGTAGTTAACACCATCAATTGAAACCCCTTCAAACTGGTAACCTTGGAATGAAAGTTCTTCACCATTTTTCCCTGGAATGATAAAGGAAGTCTCTCCATTTTCATCTTCAAGCTCCAATGGTGCCCATGAATAAACAGGTACTTTGTTTGTGGTAAAACTACCCACATGTCCAAAGTCGAAGAAACGATCTTCATGCAAAGGATCTTGACGTCTGTAAAGCGCTTTTGTATAATCTAATTGAATAGAATAATATGCATTAGAGAAGAATGAAACATCTTCTGTTTGAGAGTCTTTATCATATGTTTTTGCTCCGAATCTTTGAGTAAATCTAATAAAACCACGATAAGTAGTTTCTGAAACTTCTGGGATTCTATCATCAGCAAACATTTCATAACGTCTCGCAAGGGTTTTAAAACCTGCAGACCTTCTCGCCAGACCACCAGTATACCAGTTATAAGAACCACCTAAAGTAAAATTGATGGTTGAAACTGGTTGGAAATCTAATTTTAAGTTTCCATTAAACTCTCGTTTACGTATGTTTTCTCTCGCATCTAAAAACTCAAGATCGTCTTCAGTAATGAAATCAACATTTTTCTGAAATCCACCCAATGTTCCTGGCCTCAACGGCGTGGCAATTAGTGAATCTAAAACAGATTGTCTAACTCTTGGAATATCGAAAGGAGATGGATTGTCATCCTTTTCGGTTAAATACTCCGCCGCAACGAAAAATCCCAGCATAGCTCTTTCATTTGGTTCCCCTTTATTGGCCTTAATTAACGGACCAGCCAAAGAACCTGTAAACAAATTGTAGCCATAAGGATCAAGGAACTGTGAAGTAAGTACTTCTATACCTCCACCAAATGTTCGAGACGGACCACGAGTGGTAATGTTGATAATTCCACCAGTTGCATCTCCATATTTTGCAGGAACACCACCAGTAATAACTGTCATTTGCTCAATTGCCTGAGCTGGAACAGCAGAACTACCTCTCACTTTGATACCATCAACGTAATAATCAGTTGCGTTCGACCTGGACCCTTTTACATTTAGGGCACCACCTTCATCAGCTTGATAAACACCTGCAGTGGTCGAAGCAATTGAACTTACATTTCTTGTTGGAAGGCTGGTTATTTCTTCTCTTGTAACGGTCTTACCCGTGGAAGTTTTATCCGCCTCCATCAATGGGTTTTTATATTCTTTAACGACAATTTCATCCAGCATTTCAGATGCTGTAACCAAGTCAAGGTCAAGGAATGTCACTTTATCAGCCGAAACAGTTACGCCTTCGGTTAGGGAAGTTTGGTATCCGACGTACTGAACTGAAACGTCATAGGAACCTGGTGGAAGCGGCTTAATGGAGTAAAACCCGTCAAAATCGGTTTGTGCTCCAATCAGACTACCATTTACAGTTACGGTAACTGTTGCAAAAGGCAGACCTTCACCTAAATCGGGATCTGTTACTTTTCCCTGGATCTCTCCTACCTGTGCCACCAGACCAACAGAGAGGAAGATACTCCAGAATACTAGTAAATATTTCTTCATAAACGATCTATTGTATTTAGTAAAATTTTATTTCAATTTCTATTTTCTCAGAATCAGACAAATATATGAATATTTTAAGTTGTTTTTAACTTTTTGTTACGTCCGAGTATTCAATTATGACTTTCCGCTGACAGATAGCTACTTTTTGTAATTTTCTGTGACAATATATAGCCTAACTTATAATAAGAGTCGACTGTTAGGCCTGCTGTATGAGGGCTCAAAAGAATCCTCAAATCACTTCTCAAAAAGTCCAAATTCGCCCTAGACATGTCCGTTGAAACACCTAAAGGTTCTTCTTCAAAAACGTCCAATGCTGCCGCTTTGATTTTGCCTGATTTTACCGCTTCAATTAAATTGCTTGTACTTACAATTTCACCTCTCGAGGTATTGATCAAAAAGATTTCCTTTTTAAATTTTGAAAAGAAATTGGCATTTGCATACCATTTGGTTTCTTCGTTTAAAGGTAAATGTAGACTTAAGACATCTGCCTTTTCGAAAATCTCTTCCAATTCAACCTCTTTAACCAGAGGAGTGCCAAAGTTGTTTTTGTATTTGTCGTGAGCTAGTATTTCACAGTTAAAACCTGACAATTTCTTTGCCAAACTGCTTCCAGTATTGCCAAAGCCAATAATTCCCACAATTTGACTGCCCAATTCTCGTCCTTTATTGTCTTGTCTCAGCCAAGTTCCATTTCTCATTTCCCAGCCAGATTTCCCAATATTTTTCAAAAGTGAAATCATTTGAGCAATGGCATGTTCAGCCACAGAGTCCTTATTTCCCTCAGGAGAATTAAAACACAAGACCCCCTTTTCAGCTGCGTACTTCTGATCTATTAGTTCCATTCCAGAACCAACTCTACCCACAAATTTCAGATTTACCGCTTTGTCCAGCAAATTTTTGTCAACCTTAAATTTACTTCTAACAATTAAGCCATATAAATCTGTCCCCATCTCACAAAGCTGGTTGTAGGAGATTTCAGTATTAATTTCACAGTCATAACCCGCTTTATTCAATTCTTCATTTAAAACTGGGTGACAAGGTTCTACAATTAAGACTCTATTCTTCATTGATTAGGATAATTTTGATTTGGTTGCATATTAGTTTGGCATTCAGAAATCATCTTTTGTTGTTTGGCAGGGGCAAGAAGCAGTTCCTATCAACTAATTCCCTTATGAACAAGGCACTTGGGGATCAGAATTGCCATTTCATAACTTAATCAAGTAAATTTATTGTGACACAAATCTGACAAGTTTTTTTTCATTAAGACCACACAACTAAATCATAGAATTCGTCAAGAAATTGTTTTCAGAACTCAACAGATGCTATTGATAAATCCCAGTCTGGAAACTAAGATACAATAGCCAATGCCAGTATTGAATTTAATACAAATACCAAACATAGCCTGGAGACTGTGCTTATAATTTAGGAAGTTGTAGGGCGTATTTTCATGTAAGCTGCGACAAAAATATAAAATCATCAACACTAAGACGATCGGGACGATCATTTAACATTTCTGTTGGGATTTTAGTCGTATCAATCTCTAAGCCTTTCAAAGAGTTACTTAATTTTTTTCTTCTTTGGTTAAATGCTTTTTTGACAACTATTCTGAGTTTTTTGTATTCAAAGTTTTCATCCTCCCCTACTTTTCTTACCAATCTAATTACCCCAGAATTGACTCTTGGAGGAGGATTGAATGAATCTGGAGCGACATCAAATAAATACTCTGTATGATAATAGGCTTGGGCGAGTACGCTTAGAATTCCGTAGGCTTTCGTTGCAGGATCGGCAACTATGCGCTGAGCGACTTCCTTTTGAAACATTCCGACCATTTGAATAATTTGGTCTTTGTGGTCCAACATTCTGAAAAATATTTGAGAAGATATATTGTAAGGATAATTTCCAGCCAAAATAAATTTTTCCTTTGTCCATGCTTCAATGTCAAACTTTAGGAAATCTGCTTCGATGTACTTTCCTTTTAGCCTTGGATATTCTTTTACCAAATAATCTGGAAGGCGTGCATCCAATTCAATTACAGATAAATCAATCCCTTCTTTATCAAGTAAATACTTACTTAACATACCTGTTCCCGGACCTACCTCTAATACTTTTTTAATGGAGTCTGTTAGTACAGCATCTGAAATTGCTTGAGCAATTTCTTCTTTAATCAGGAAGTGTTGGCCGAGGGATTTCTTGGTTCGAATCATTTGCGTTTTAATTAGGCAACAACAATTTACTATCTTTGCACAGATTTTTAAGAATTATAGGTAGATTAATCTCAATACAAGATAAATCATTTCAAAAGAGGGCCATTTATAGAATTTATGGAAGCAAACCAAATAAATTTTGGCTT
>CALBCY010000138.1 GCA_937927195.1 uncultured Chitinophagales bacterium | reverse complement strand
AAAGGTCTTTGCAGCCGTACCAAAAAAAATGCCGAAGGCGAATGTACCAACAGCGCAGCGTACCAAAAGCGCAGCGTACCAAAAGCGCAGCGTACCAAAAGCGCCAGCCTACCAAAACTACCTCCTACCAAACAAGTAACTTAATCCAATCAATACAAACAACAAATAATACGAATTTCCAATTTGCAATTCAATGGTTGTTTCTGCTAAGAAGGAGCTGAACGTTACAATGTGGAAACAGACGAAAAACCAAAACTGATAATTTTGCCGGAAGAATAGGGGATAGAAAGTAACGAAAATGAAGATCAATAAGCCGACAATTCCCATGCTGGCAAATATGAAAATGTATTGATTGTGTGGCAGTAGTTTTTTTGAAATGACTTTGTGTTCTTGGCCATTGTCAGCATGATACAATTTATTCATTTCATCCCGCAAATCTCCAATTCCACAGCCAAAAAGTAAACTGTTGTTTTTAGCAACTTTTATTCCATTTTCTATTGAAATCAACCGACGATAATCAGAGCCCATGTGTTCCATGTCATTGTCGAAATAGAGCTGCAAATCCCATTTCATATAATTGATCTTATTTCGAAGAGAAGGGATGTTTTGATAGGCCAAAGGAGGCGTGAGAATGACACCAGCAAGAAGAAGCAAGCCAAAGATCCATTTCTTTTGTTTGATGGTGAAATAAAAAACACTAACAATCAGCACATTGTAAAAAGCAAATAGTCCCGTTCTTACGGCGAGGATGTGGAGGAAGAAAATTAGAAAGAGACTTGCGATGCCAATGAAATACTTTTCTTGCCTGAATTTGAAATAGTAATCGCTGAAAAACAAGTAGCCACCAATGGTTATGGCAAAGGCCAAAAACAAACTGTAGCGCACATAAATGATTGGTGTCCAAATACTGCCACCCTGATTGTAGTAGCCTGTATAATCTTTGAAGTGCTGAAGGTATTCAATGCCGACGACCAGTGCACTAAACAAGGTGATGAGTAAAAAAAAGTACAATAAACCTTGATATTCTTTTTTCTTTAAGGGGGGCAAGGATGCGATGGAAAATGGTAAAATTAGAAAAGAACTTTTTATCCTGATCCATTCAAGCCAGGTACTGGTGTTTTCAGAAAAGATTCCTGAAACGATGGTCATGAAAAACAGAGCCGTCAAAAGTACAGCTGGTTTGTTTTGCAAAAAGCGGGCGAAATTTAATCGAACTTGTGGATGAGTAATTGCATTTAAAAATAACAAGACAGTAGAAATAGACAACAGCGCTCTCGAAAAATACAAGCCAATCATAAATAGGCAGCAAAAGGCGATCATCAATTTTTGTCGACTAATATTTTTAAACGTTTTCACCATTAAAGATAAAACCTTTTCTCTTATACCAATTCAATTTGTTTGGCTTTGAAACTTCCTGCCTCCCAAACCATCAATTCTTTGATTCCGATGTGTTTAATTTCACGAGCAACAAAATCAAATCCTTTGTTAATTTCAGAAGGGTGATGACAATCAGAGTTGATGACAATTTTGTTTTTTAATCGTTTCAATTCTTTCCAAACCCATTGACTTGGATAATAGTCTTTGATTTTTTTGTAATGTCCACGAGTATTTATTTCAACAATGATTTCTTTGTCAGCAGCGATTTCCAAAACTTCAATTATTTCATTTTTATACCAGCTTTCCTCTTCTGAAAAAAGAGCTTTGTTTTTGTTGTGCATTTTTATTTTGTCCATGTGGCCCAAAATGTCAGGTGGGTTTTCCTGAAGCATTCGTTTGTTTAGGTCAAAGTAAATTTTCACAGCCTTTTTAATGTCTCCTTTCGCAATTTGATTCAAGCCCAGTTCAAACTTGTTTAACGGAGCATCTAGCTCCCAAAGTGTGCCATCGTCCAAAACTGTTCCGTAATGAACAGAACCAACGGTGTAATCTAATGAATCCGCAAAATTAGCGGGGCCAATAATTTCAGGCACATAATCAATTTCAAGGCTGCAAAGAATTTCTATCTGTCCTTGGTATTTTTCTTTTAGTCTTTTTACTTCGGTGAAATAATTTTCTAATTGATCCTTTGGTGTGCACCAATCGCATTCAAATGGAAGCGGAGCATGGTCACTGAAACCATATTGTTCCATTCCTAAGGCGATGGCTTGTTGGACATATTCTTCGGGACTGCCTTTGCCGTCGCTGAATTTGGTGTGGCTGTGATAATTGGTTTTTGGCATTTTTTTTAGCGTGAAATTTTATAGTGAAATGGGAGAAAGTCTTAATTGAAACATCTGTTTGATGCATAGAAAAAAGTAGAAAAAAAGTAGAAAAAATATAGAAAAAATATAGAAAAAAACCTCTTTCGACGAAGTCGAAAGAGGTTTTTTAGATCTAACAAAAATTGACATTGGATTAAATTAGGTCAATTTCGTTTGGATGATTTATTTCATCGCAGCATTAAAACGCTTTGATACTTCTTTCCAATTAACTACATTGAAGAAAGCAGAAACATAATCACCTCTTTTGTTTTGGTATTTCAAATAGTAAGCGTGTTCCCAAACGTCCAATCCAAGAATAGGTGTTCCACCACATCCATTAGATTCAACATTCATCAATGGGTTGTCTTGATTTGGTGTAGAGCAAATGTGTAAGCCTTTTCTTTTTACACACAACCATGCCCAACCTGAACCAAATCTTGTTCCAGCAGCGCTAGAAAATTCTTTTTGGAATTCCTCAAGTGATCCCCACTTTGCGATGATCGCTTTTCCTAATTTTGATTTTGCAGGAAATTCGCTTCCACCAGGAGTCATTACTTTCCAAAATAAATTGTGATTGTAAAAACCACCACCACTGTTTCTGACACCAGCATTGTCCTTGGCATGATTAGCCAACAATTTTTCAATTGACAATTTTGCCATTGGAGTTCCCTCTATAGCAGCGTTCAATTTATTGGTGTACCCTTGATGGTGTTTGGTGTGATGGATTTTCATCGTTCTTCCATCTAAATGCGGTTGCAAATCTTTGTAGTCGTACGGAAGCTTTGGTAATTTAAAAGCCATGATTCGATTTAAATTTTAATTAAAAATTCTGTTTAATCTATTTTTTTAATGCACAAAGATACAAATAAGATACATTTATAAAAAATGCAAGTTTTTGGGAATCTCAGGCAGAAAAATAAGTTGTTTCAACAATAATTACGTTTGAGAACTATTATTGTTTAAAAGTGAAGATGTGAAATTGTATTTGTTTCTTTAACGTAAAAGCATCACAGTTCCTTTTCGTTCCAATTGGTTGCCATTGGTAGAACGCATTTGAATAACATAAGCATAGACTCCTTGAGGTCCAAGATCGCCACGAACAGTACCATCCCATCCCAGATCCGGATTGTTTGTTTCAAATACTTTCTCTCCCCAACGGGTCATTACGATTAAGGAATATTCATCTGTGTTGGGATAGACGATAATGGGTTTGAATTCATTGTTTATGCCATTGGGTGCAAACACATTCGGAACAAAAATTCTCGAAGTTTGACTGATGCATAAAATGTTTGAGAATGATTTAGATGTAGTTATTTCACCATTGGGCGAAGCCGTTTCAAAAACACATTCAACCCGATAACAATACTGTCCGTTTTCTGGATCTATTCCTGTTACATCATCATTATAAGAAAGCTCTTGATTCGGTCCGAAGTACTCCAATGGGATAGGGTCGTTATCGGGAACAATTCTTGTTAAAATGTATTGTTGAATTTCACCACGAGGCAATTCAAATTCATTCCAAAACAAACCATTGGACAAATCAAAATTGTCTTGTCCATTTAAGAAGATGGTTCTGGCAGTATCTGAATGCACCGCTACACCACAACTATTTATGGCTGAAATACTGTAATAATAAGCTCCTCTTTTGGTATCAACTGTATTGTCAACATCAGAAGGTTGAGGAGGAATGCTTATGGGGCCCAAGTCAGAAACTTCTTCCAAAAGTTCGACACTGGTCCCTCTGTTAATGACCAAGTTGTCCGCACTGCCCATTTGATCAATTAGCCATTCAAGTTGAACTTGATTGGTATTAACAATGCTTAAGTTATTTAAATAAATAAACTCAGGCAATGATGCGACATCTACATCTGTAATTGTTTGATTTGAAAAAGTAGTCGTTATACCATCATCTTTTACTGCTCTCACAACCAATGCAATTGAGCCAGCATCTGAAGATTGAAGTACATAATCATAAGTGAACTGATCAGCTGGCAAAGTTGCTATTTCGTCTCCATTTCGAAGTATTGAAAACTCAGAAATGGCATCCCAACCTTTGTAATTGTTCCATTCCATGTTGATTACATTGCTACAGGAGTCATGGCTAACTTGCAGGAAAACTGTTCTATGAGAGTTTTGATCAGAAGGTGTTCCTGAGTTTTGGCAAAAATCCATAGCAGTAACACTGTATTCCTGAGAATCCAATTCAGGTGTGGCACTTACGTCAATGAAAACATTTGGAGTTCCAGAATCAGCAAATACGGTATCTATCAATTGGAATAAGTCATTGGATCCTTTTCTATAAATCAAATATGCTGCAATGTTTGTTGAAGTTAGTTCTGTCCATGAAATTTCAACTTCTCCTAAGTTAACGGATGCCTTTTCAATATCTGGAGATGGAGGAAGCAAATTGCTTAAAGTATCCGTTGTAGCAGATAAACTTCCACTACAGTCAGTCTGAAGGTAGATGTAATTGGTTCCACCTGGAAGTGTACTCAAAACATCATCTATCTGAGCTGGATTGGTAATGGACTTTATTGACTGATATGGACCATCAAAATTCAAAGAAGCGTAGACAGTAATTTCAGTAAAAGTCGCTCCACAATCATTTGTGAAATTCCAATTTAAGGCGTTGTTGCCATTATTGGTTTCATAAACACATTCTAAAACAGGAGCGTTTTGTCCAATCAAAGAAATGAATGAGCAAAGTAGGATTGTATAAAATATAAGATTTTTCAAAGCAAAAATTCTATTTTGGACTGCAAAGGTAACAAATTGCTTTTTTTGAACGCACTATATGGTAGCATATTATAATTCCATTATACTTTGAACCAAATAAAGCTCGTTTTGTCTTTATAGTGAATCAATTTTGGTTTGATAGTAACCATTATTGTGTTTTTTTATTTTAAAATAATTAGATTGAAATATGGATAAGCAGTTTAACGACTTGGCCTCAATGAGGAGAAATTACGATTTAGAGGCCTTTGATTTGACTCAGGCCAATGAGAATCCTTTTATCCAATTTAAAAAATGGTTTGAAGTAGCCATTAAGTCAGGCAAAATATATGAACCCAATGCAATGACAGTTGCTAGTGTGGATGAAAATGGGCTTCCATCAGCTAGAATCGTTCTGTTGAAAGAGATCTGGGAAGCTGGTTTTGTATTTTATACCAATTATGATAGTCGGAAAGGGCGTGAAATATTGAGCGGAAAAGGAGTGTCATTGTTATTTTATTGGGACCAATTGCACAGACAAGTTCGAATTGAAGGAACAGCAGAAAAAATTTCACGAGAAAAATCCGAAAAATACTTTCAAAGCAGGCCAAAAACAAGTCAAATAGGAGCTTGGGGATCCGCCCAAAGTCAGCCAGTTAGCCGAAAGGATTTGGAAGCAAGGAAAAATGAATTAGAGGAGCAATACAAGGATACAGATGTTTTGCCTTGCCCACCAAACTGGGGTGGTTTCCTAGTAAAACCGACAAGGTTTGAGTTTTGGCAAGGACGCCCAAGTCGCCTACACGATCGAATTACCTATGAATTGAGTCCTTCAGATGGTACTTCTGATTGGATTGTAGGGCGACTAGCTCCCTAGTTTCCCCTGGTTTTTCCCTTGTTTTACGCTGTCTCATTTTTATTTGACCAATACCAAGCCAGTAATAGGCCTGAAATGAGGTGCCAAACGCCGTACCAGGCAGCTATGCAGGCCATTCCGCCTATGGCAGGACTTCCCTGAAAGAAGCTAAAAATAATAACCAATGCAAGGCCTGTGTTTTGTATGCCAGTTTCAATTGCGACCGATCGGCAATCCGATTCTTGTAGTTTAAAGATTTTAGCAAAGGAATAAGCTGAAACCAGGCCAACTGCATTGTGAAGAAAAACAACTGGTGCCAACAATAGAATGAAATCTTTGAAAACATCAAAATTGAAATAGAGTGCGCCGATGATAAAAACGATGAAGATCAATAAAGAAACAATCTTGATCGGTTTGATGATTACTTTGGTGATTTTAGGAAAATAATGATTGAAAAGCATTCCCAATGCCAGCGGTAAAGCAAGCAATACCAAAACTGTAAAAAACATCTCCCAAAAGCCTATTTTTATGCTGGCCAGCATTTGAGCAGTCACAGGGTTCATGTCTGCCCAAAAGGTAAAATTAAAGGGCGTCATAAAGACTGCTAACAGCGTTACAACAGCAGTTAAAGTAACAGAAAGAGCAATGTTCCCTTTGGCGATGGAACTGATGAAATTGGACATGTTTCCACCTGGACAAGCCGCAACTAAAATCATTCCCAAGGCAAAGCTGGGGATAATAAGATTGGCTGCTAAAAGACCTGATGCAAGGAGAAAAGTAAGGAATGGCAGCAAAATCAATTGGGAAGTCAATCCAACCATCGCTGATCGTTTATCTTCCAATATTCTTTTGAAATCGAATAGCTTTAGTTCCAAGGCGATTCCGAACATTACGAATCCCAAAATTCCATTGAGCAGCTTCAGACTTTCAGGGCTAAAGGACAGTTGGGTTTGATTGATTGCGGAATCCATGCCCTAAAATTACAGAATTGCTTTTATTAGTTCTGTTCCCTTTGAGATAAATCGGAACTCATTCTCCTTTTCTTCGGTATATTTACTGTATGATTGTTGTTGTTTCACCATTATTTATGAAGGTCTTTACCGAAAAGCGCGTTGCTGCGATTACGCTTTTTCCATTTATTATATTGAGGCGACCCGAAATGAAGAAACGGAAGAAGCTCATTAATCATGAAAAGATCCATATTCAACAGCAATTGGAGCTTTTGATTATTGGTTTCTATATCTGGTATTTGCTAGAGTACGTTATTCGTTTGCTTCGATATCAGAATCACTATTCGGCCTATCGACAAATTTCATTCGAGCAAGAGGCCTATGACAATGAAGACAATCCTGATTACTTGGCCAATCGCAAATTATGGGCCTTTTGTAAAAAGGATTATTTTAAGGATTAGGCTTTTGGAGTGTATTTTTCAAGGCAAGGCAAGGAGTCGCGAAGGTGGTGTGTGATTTTTACCTCAGAATAATCCCAATTCCAAATCAAGGAAACCCAAAAGGCGACTTATCGCCGTCCCAAAAGCGTGAGCCGTGCGAAGCGAAGGTGCGATCCAAAACCCAACAAGAGTGAAGCAAGCCTTACGGTTTATACCTTGACTTCTTTAAAATGTCCTGTCCAGAATTATTATTCAACAGATCCATTAAACTGGTTTCGGGATTCTTTTCCATGTAACTTTTGACAATTTGCCATCCCAACCAATTTCCGATGTTTCCAGGAGAACTTGGTGGCATTCCAACACTGTTTGGGCCATCCTGAATATAGTATAGGTATTTTTTACTTTCACTTTCAAAAAGCAATTTTTTATCGATGAAGAAGGCCCATACTTCTTTGGCATTGTTTTGACACCAATCATATTGGTCTTCTGTGTATTCAACTTTGATGTGATCTGGTACATCGGGTAAAAGTAGATCAGTCAGGTACATTAATTTACCTCTGTAAACCAATTGATCGATGAGTTTACTGACAGGCGGAGGACCTTTAATCATTCTCTGTACCCATACTTTGATAGCATGAGTTGAAGCATGTTGTGGTGTAAAATTCTTCTTTATATAATTGGCAAATCCTGCAGCAGAATACATTGGAATGTCTTCTCCTAAATGCATGTCCAATCCAATGGCCAAAATATCTGGGTCGAGCGTAAAAGCCATTTGTCGAAAAGTACTGATGCAATAAATAATATCGGGGACAGTGGCTTCCGGAAAATAGTGTTTAAAATATTTAAATGAAGTTACCAGTTCGTTTTGGAGTGTCTCAAAGTCCGAAAATCGCTCATTGACAGTCTTATACAAATCTATAATATCAGGATGATTAATAAATTTCGAAACTTGTGATTCATTTTGGAGGCCGGTTGAATTGGGCCCCCATTCCATTAATTCATTGGTGTAGAAGGGATAAAAATCTGGATATTTTTCCAAAAGATCCTGTTCAGCCCTTTCAGGATTTAGCAAATCTGTAGAAAATAAATCCTCAGAAAAGTTGTGAAAATTTAGCTTTAAGTCGATTTCTGAAATATCAGGTTTAACTTTGCTGCTTTTTTGAACACAAGCATAAAAACAGGAAATAAAAATTAACAAAAAGAAAGCTTTTTTATATTTGTTCAAGACCATAAATGATTATATCTTAAATTATTATACTAGTTAACACTTAAAACGAAAGTTATGAAGAAAATAATGTGTTTAATATCTGCAATGTTTTTTTTGAGTTCAAATATAAATGCTCAATTGATTGCAGATGACTTTAGATTGGGTTTTTATGTTGCACCAGGAATTGATTGGTTTGGAACACAAAATAATGACATTTTAACTAATGGAGCAGGAAATTTTGGTTTTGGATTGATCACAGATATTTATCTTGCTGATAATTTTATTATAGGTAGTGGAATCAACGCTCAGTGGTTCAAGGGAGATGTGGACATTCAAATTACTGATACTATTGGTGTAGGAGCTTACCGATCAGGTACTTATAAGTTGGGTTATCTTGAAATTCCACTTACTATAAAATTGATGACCAACGATGTAGGTTATTTGCGTTATTTTGGTCAATTGGGAGGATTCTTAGGGTTTCCATTATTGAAGAAGCGATATGATTTTACTGTTAATGATGTTTTAACGGAAGACAACGAGCAACTTATAAAGAGAGTCGTTGGCATTAATTTGGGTATTTCTGCGTCTATTGGTGCAGAATATGCATTGACTGAAAATACATCTGGATATGCCGCTCTATGGTTAAACAAAGGTTTTACTCCAGCTTTAAAAAACAGAGTTTTTGAAGATGATTTTTTCTACAACGATTCTGATAACAAAGTTACCACTGGCGTTGTAAGCTTGCGTTTGGGCGTAATCTTCTAAACAAGTTCAATACTATTAAAGGTTAATTTGGAAAACAAATATTGTTTTTCACGTAAAATCCGTAGAATCAAGAATTTTGATCCTACGGATTTTTTTTTTAGTCTCCTGAGATTTAATGCATTATCAGCAATCAAAATTCTTATTTTCGCAGCTTAAAATGACAATCGATGTACATATTTAAAAAGGTTTCGGACTTACAGCACCATTTAGAAAAGGAAAGTGAAGCAGGCAAGACGATTGCTTTTGCGCCAACTATGGGAGCATTGCATGATGGTCATGTTTCATTAATCGATCAATCGAATGAAATAGCTGACATCTGTGTTTCTAGTATTTTTGTGAATCCAACTCAATTTGATCAGAAGGAAGATTTGGAAAAGTATCCAAGAACGGTTGATGCAGATATTGAAATTTTGGCCAAGAACAAATGTGATGTTTTGTTTTTGCCTGAAGTAGAAGATGTGTATCCAGATGGAATGGAGGCAAAAGAACAATACGATTTTGGCCAACTGGGAAATGTTCTAGAAGGTGCACATCGGTCTGGACATTTTGAAGGAGTGGCACAAGTGGTCAATAGACTCTTGGAAATAGTTAAGCCCAATTGGATAGTGATGGGGCAAAAAGATTATCAACAGACTGCAATTATAAGACGCTTGTTGAAATTGACAAATTCCAAAACGGAGATTGTGGTTTCACCAACCATAAGAGAAGAAGATGGACTAGCTATGAGTTCTAGAAATGTTCGATTGGAACCTGATGAAAGAGCGGAAGCTCCAATCATAAATGAAGTCCTAGAAGGGGTGAGAACGGCAGCAGACAAATTAAGCGTTGCAATGGCCAAAAAAGAAGCCATTCTAAAGATTGAAAAATCGGGAAGCATGAAAGTTGATTACTTGGACATCGTTCATTTTGAAACTTTACAATCAGTAAAGAATTGGGACGATGCAGAGCAGTTGGTGGTTTGTACTGCCGTGCACTTGGGCAAGGTTAGGCTGATCGATAACATAATTATTACTTAGGCTACTTAGGCGGTTGGCCGTTGGCCATTGGCTATAATTTTTTGTCCACTTATATCATGTGGGCTCACAAAAGCGAAAGGCCAAAAGCTAACAGCCATATAATGTTTTATTTTATTAAGTTTGTAACAGCAAAAAACAGCCAACGGCTAACAGCCAACGGCTAACAGCCAAAAGCTAATAGCCTCTTAACCTTTTTTAAATCATACAAGTAATACCCTTGAATTCTAAAATCGGATCCATCCTTAAATTTTTAATCTTTCTCTCCTTGGGGATTTTCCTAATTTGGTTGTCCGTTCGGAGCATCGATGCAGAGAGTTGGGAGCATATGAAAACTGCTTTCAGGGAGATTAAATATGAATGGTTGATCCTTTCGGCCTGTATTGCCACACTTAGTCATGTCAGTCGGGCAATCCGTTGGAAAATGTTGCTGGATACTTTCGGAAAAAAAGTAAGGCTTGATCGAACATTTTATTCATTAATGATCGGCTATTTCTTTAATCTGGCTGTTCCTAGAATGGGGGAAGCGGCAAGAGCAGGATTTATCAATCAATATGAAAAGATCCCTATTGACAAAACATTTGGAACGATCATTAGTGATCGGGCATTTGATTTGATCACGCTTGGAATTTTAACATTGCTATTGACATTCCTTGAATTTGATGTGATCGGTAACTTTGCAATCAACGACATTTTCATGCCCATCTTTGGGAAAATCTCAACTGTTTTTAGCCAAAATATTGTTTTCCTTGTTTTGGCAATTGCAATTGGTCTGCTTGTCTTGTTTCTTGTTGGAAGATATTTCAAGGCCTTCATCAATAAATTGAAAGGCTTTACTAAGAGCATCATTGAAGGGGTTCTTTCTGTTAGAAAAGTAAAAAGCATTCCCGCATTTATATTTCATTCTATTTTTATTTGGGTTTGCTACTTCTTTATGGTCTATTGTGTATTCTTCGCATTGGATGGAACGAGTCATTTGGGGCCTGTAGTTGGCTTAGGTATTTTGTGTTTTGGTACATTTGGTGTAATCATAGCACCTGGAGGTTTGGGTGCTTATCCATATATTGTGAGTAATTTTTTATTGTTGTATGGTGTCAACCTTGGAGTTGGCGTAGCTTTTGGCTGGGTAACTTGGGGCATACAGACAATATTGGTATTGATCTTCGGTTTTATATCTTTAATTTTACTTCCTTTAACAGCAAAAAAAGATGAAGAGTCAGGAATTGATACAGCAGAAAATTCGCCCCTTAGCTGAAATGGATGAAGAGCTTGCCCGTTGGCGATATTTCAATAAAAAAATCGTTTTTACGAATGGCTGCTTTGATTTGATCCACAATGGGCATTTGGAATTGCTTCAGTTTTCCAAAGATTTAGGGGATGTTTTGATAGTGGGACTCAATTCTGATGCTTCCGTAAAAAGGCTTAAAGGAGCAGAAAGACCAATCAAAGATCAGGATACCCGTTCCAATTTATTGGCCTCTTTGTTATATGTCGACAGATTAATCTTATTTGAAGAGGATACTCCAATCAAGCTAATTGAGTACCTTTGTCCTCAGATTTTGGTCAAAGGGGGGGATTACGAGAAGAAGGATATTGTTGGAGCAGAATTTGTTGAACAAAAAGGAGGGCAGGTCGTTATCTTTCCAACAATCCAAGGGCTTTCATCGACTAATTTGATTGGTTAAAGTCAGCTCTTGGTCATAAGACCAAAAACAAGCGTTTTAACAATTTTGGTGATAACACCAAAATACTGCACGCTTGGTCAAACCATTGAAATTTTAAATTGAAATAAAATATAGAAATGAGTACAGATACTATCAATGAAACTGGATTGAGTTTTGAATACACGGAGGAGCATTTAATGATTCGAAAAGCGGCAAGAGACTTTGCTAAAAATGAATTGTTGCCTGGTGCTATTGAAAGAGATCGAGATGCAATTTATCCAAAAGAACAAATTCGTCAATTGGGAGAATTGGGCTTTATGGGAATGATGGTTGATCCGAAATATGGTGGAGGTGGAATGGATACCATTTCTTATGTATTGGCTATGGAGGAAATTTCCAAAATAGATGCTTCTTGTGCTGTTGCTATGTCTGTCAATAACTCTTTGGTTTGCTGGGGGCTTGAAACCTTTGGAAGTGAGGAACAAAAGGAAAAATACTTGCCTCGTTTGGCAAAGGGTGAAATGATTGGTGCATTCTGCCTTTCAGAACCTGAAGCTGGTTCAGATGCGACCAAACAAAGTACAACCGCTATTGATCAAGGAGATCACTACTTGGTGAATGGAACTAAAAACTGGATCACAAATGGAAAATATGCTGGCATATACTTAGTCATCGCTCAAAGTGATCGTGAGGCTGGACATCGCGGAATAAATGCTTTAATTATTGAGGCAGATTCGGAAGGTGTGACAACTGGAGAGAAAGAAGATAAAATGGGAATTCGTTCTTCTGATACTTGCTCAGTTATGTTTCAGGATGTAAAAGTTCCAAAAGAAAATAGAATTGGTGAGGATGGTTTCGGTTTTAAATTTGCCATGAAAACTTTATCTGGCGGTAGAATTGGAATTGCTGCACAAGCCTTGGGAATTGCTTCAGGTGCTTACGAATTATCGGTTGCCTATTCCAAACAGAGAAAAGCCTTTGGTGTTGAAATAGCGAAACATCAGGCCATTCAATTCAAACTAGCGGATATGGCCACTGAAATTGAAGCGGCAAGATTGCTTTGTTTGAAAGCCGCTTTTGATAAAGACAATCACTTAGATTACGCAACATCCAGTGCCATGGCAAAATTGTTTGCTTCTGAAACTGCTATGAAAACAACCACTGAAGCCGTACAAATTCACGGTGGATATGGTTATGTAAGAGAATACCATGTTGAACGTATGATGCGTGATGCGAAGATTACTCAGATATATGAGGGGACTTCGGAGATTCAGAGAATTGTGATTTCGAGATCGATTTTGAAATAGGGGGTTCGGTTCTCGGTATTCGGTTTTGGGGCGCAGCGAGCCTTCGGCCGCTGGATCGCCAGCTCGGTCTTATGCTTTTGGGTCGTATGCCTACGACATCTTTTGGGTTCGCTTGGTTTGTGATTGTTGGCATTGCTTCGCTCGCCGTTTTGTTGGCATTGCTACGCTTGCCTGCTTTACTTTGGTGTTATCACCAAAGGTTTTTACGTCAGGATTTTCTACGTTACCTATGTAAGGTATTTCACAAAAAGTAAACAGAAATCTTTGAGCGTCTTCGTGCCTTAGTGACTTTGCGGCAGGCGTCCCTGTGTTCATATAATATCAACCGATGTCATCTTCAACAATAGTTCTTCAACCTAAATACTACCTGGAGTATTACAATTATATTCTGGACTATGTATTGAAGCACTATGCCAAAGTGTTGAATCGGAAGGAGAAAAATTACATCAAAAAATTGCGGGGATTGGAGGAAGACAGTTTGTGTCTTTACCTCCGAATTGCAGGAAGGCGAAATATTTTCTTCAGGGCTTCTCAGTTGCAGTATGATGAAATAAAAAGCACCGACAAAGCCATTGCAGAACTATTGAAATCAAAGCTGATTGAAAAATTGGCAGTGAGACACGAAGAGCACATACACATTTGGCTCAATGCATACGTGAAGAAAGATTTGTGGGATGCTTACCAGTTGTTGGATGAAGAAAAAGAACTGAAGCGAAGCGTAAAAAAGCCCGAATTGTTGGAATATATTGCCAACAATATTCCATTCAAAAAATTACAAAAGCATTTCACGAAAATAGAACCCGTCATCGTTCAAGCAGCTTTGGAGCAAGAGCAGAATGTTCGTTTTCTTTTCTTTGGAAATCTTCGAGGCTCTGTTACCGATTTTGTGGTAAGAGATGTGGGGCATCGTCAATTTGAGAAAGTAGACGAAACCCAGTTTGTGCCAATTTTTAAAAGTCGAGTAGAGGTTGATGAATGTTTGTTGCTTGAAAGAATTAAGTCGGATTTTTATATTCTCGAAGGCAATTTATTCTTTGAATTTGTGGGCGAGTGGTATGGCAATTGGTTTGATCCAGACAAAGAATGGACAGAAAAAGCCCGTCCTATATTAGATAAACTGTTGGTAAAGATTGGACAGTTTTTAGAAAAGTACAAACAATTGGAATTGGCTTTGGCTGTATTTCGGAATACTTATTTACCGCCCTCTCGAGAAAGGCAAGCCCGCATTTTACAAAAGCTAAAAAGAACAGAGGAGGCAATTTGGGTTTGTGAGGCCATGCTGGAAGATCCGAGAAATATTAAAGAAGAGATCTTTGCAAAAGATTTCAGCAAGAGACTGAAAAAGGTGAAAGGCGTAAAATCCACCCGAAAAAAACTGAAAGAGGCGGATGAAATAAAGGTCAAAGAAAAGTGGAAGCACAAAGTTGAGCAAGGAGCTTTGAAATATTATTTGAAGAAAAAATACAAGGGTATTCATTGCGAAAACAGTATTTGGAGGGGGTTGTTTGCAATGGTTTTTTGGGATTTGTTATACGATCCCAAAGCGAAAGCGATTCACCATCCTTTGCAGCATTTGCCAACTGATTTGACCCTGCCTGGATTTTACAAAAAAAGGGAAGTCCAGATAGAAGCTTGTTTGGAATTACTTGATGAACCAGAGGTTTTTCAGAAGCGTTTGGTTGAAATCTACGAAACAAAATGGGGCATCAGTAATCACCTGCTTATTTGGAATTACGATATGATGGAATGCCTTTCTATAATGGTGAAGAGAATTAAAGCAGAGCCTTTGAAAGCGGTTTTGCGTAAAATGTGTGAGAACTTTAAATACAATTCCAGAGGCTTTCCCGATCTATTTGTTTGGAAGAAAAAAGCCTATTGGTTTGTGGAGGTCAAGTCTCCCAACGATATGCTTTCAGAGCAGCAATTGTTCTGGATCAACTTTTTTCAGGAGCATGAAATAAAGGCGAAGGTTTTGAAGGTGGGGTGGAAGCGGAAGAAAGATTAAAATTATTGATTGACTGATTATTGATTCGGTTGGTTTGTGAAATAATAAATAAGTTGAAGTCGAAGTTTAAGAATAAGTTGAAACAAATCAATTATTGATTGACTGATTAT
The DNA here is from genome assembly GCA_937927195.1 of uncultured Chitinophagales bacterium. Lineage (GTDB taxonomy): Bacteria > Bacteroidota > Bacteroidia > Chitinophagales > UBA2359 > JAHDGP01. Next base: position 205 of record CALBCY010000138.1, on the reverse strand, counting down.
TGATTATTAATTCGGTTGGTTTGTGAAATAAGTTGAAGTCGAAAATTAAGAATAAGTTGAATTTGGTTCGCTTGCATCAACTTTTCTTTTTGGGTTGTAAAAGGACGCGATAAATCGCGTTGCCACAAAAAACCATGTTACAGATGGTTTGTGTTGCAGGTGTTTCGTGGGATTTCGAATATTTTCTCATCGACATTTTTGTATG
>CALBCY010000137.1 GCA_937927195.1 uncultured Chitinophagales bacterium | reverse complement strand
TACTGGATATGATGATAAAATTGATCAAGGCCGAGGCGAAAAACGTAGTTCTAGCCATAGCTAAAGCGAGGCTTTTCAACGAAGGCATTTGATTAATTTTAATCATTTATGTGCGACATTTTATGGTTTAAATCGTATAAGACCTAAAGTCAAACATTTGAAAATATATGAAAGGAACAGCCGAAGAACTAATTGAGGAATTTGCAATGTTCGATGATCCGATGGACAAATACGAGTACATCATTGATCTTGGAAAAGACCTGCCTGAAATGGCAGACTCTCTAAAAACGGAGGAACGTTTGGTCAAGGGTTGCCAATCTAAAGTTTGGTTGGATGCAAAAGAAAAAGATGGCTTGATCCATTACTCGGCGGACAGCAATACAGTAATTACCAAAGGAATCATTGCCATATTGGTCAGACTATTATCAGCAAGAACACCTGATGAAATATTAAGTGAGGATTTGTCGGTTTTGACTAAAATTGACCTTCGAGCTCATTTGAGTTCACAACGCTCAAATGGTTTGACTTCGATGATAGACCTGATGAAAAAATATGCTCAGGTTTTTAAAATGAAATCTAAAATAACAGATGAGGGATAGAGCAGAAATAAAAGAAGAATGCGTTGAACAATGCAAGCAAGTTTTTGATCCAGAGATTCCAGTAAATATCTGGGACTTAGGATTGATTTATGAAATTGAGGTTTATCCTCCAATGAACAATGTATTTGTTAAAATGACGGTAACCGCTCCGAATTGTCCAGTGGCAGACACGATGCCTTTAGAGGTGAAGGCTGCTATTGAGACCATAGATGGAGTAGGAGATGTCAATGTTGAATTGACATTTGATCCTCCTTGGGATAAGGAGTTTATGTCAGAAGAAGCCAAGCTAGAATTAGACATGTTTTAATTGATGTGTTTTATGAATTGTATTAAAAAGATTGCATGAAAATTAGTACACAAGAGGGATACGGCTTAAGGATTTTATTGAGAATCGCCATTGACAATACAAGCGATGGTTTGACCATTGCCCAGATTAGTGAGATGGAAGAATTATCTGTTCATACGGTGGCAAAGATGCTTAGGATTTTAAGAATGAATTCTTTTGTAACCAGTACCAGAGGACAAAGTGGAGGCTATTTTTTGGCCAAAGATGCCAGTGAAATTCACCTTAGCAAGATTTTATCTGCTTTAGGTGGACGGTTGTTTGATGAAAGTCTGGAAGACAGTACAGAAATCTTAAATAAGCTTTGTACTGGTTCTGTTGATTGCTCAATTCGCTCGCTTTGGAGGGTTTTGCAACTTTCCTTAGACAAAGTATTGACAGATTTAACTTTGCAAGATTTAATCGGTCCCAAAGACGAATTCCGTCAATTGGTGGTAGAGAGAATCTATGACAGTTCTCACCCAATGCGAAAGGGATGTAAAAACATTATGCTAAAGAACTTGGAGTTAAATGAATAGATTGCTTTGTATTCATTATTCGGTTTTAATGCGCTTTGCGCACTATTGCTTTTGCCGAATTAATGGTTAATATAAAATCAAAATAAAATTTAATTTTACAGATATTTCAATTTAGAACAATACCTTTTCTAAAATCTAAAATCTAAAATCTAAAAATATATAGATATGTATCCAGAAGAATTAGTAGCTCCAATGAGGGGTGAATTATCAAGTACCGGATTCACTGAATTAAAGACGGAATCTGAGGTTGTCGAAGTGATGGACAACCAGAAGGGAACTGCATTGGTTGTTATCAATTCAGTTTGTGGATGTGCAGCAGGAGCTGCAAGACCAGCAGCAATTTATGCATTTCAAAATGCTGAAAAGAAACCAACAAGTGCTTTCACAGTTTTTGCTGGTGTAGACAAAGAAGCAACAAACAAAATGCGTGAGTATACTTTACCGTATCCTCCAAGTTCACCTTGTATTGCTTTGTTCAAAGATGGTGAGTTGGTTCATTTCATTGAACGTCATCACATCGAGGGAAGACCAGGTGAAATGATTGCTCAAAATTTGATGCAGGCATTTGATGAACATTGCTGATCAAAGCCAATTGTTTTAAGTTTTGATAGACTTGTCTAATCAAAAAAACTATAAACTAAAAAAGCTTGAATCCATTTTTGGATTCAAGCTTTTTTTATGTTTTGTCCTTAATCTTTTTAGTATCTGTCTGGAAGCATCTTAGTCGCTGATAGTCGCCGAATTAGTAGATGTTAAGAGTTTTTTTTGTATTAAAAGTGCTATTTTTGACTATCTTATTTATCCCGTCAATCGTCAGCATAATCTGTTGATTTTGGATTATGCATAGATGTTGTGGGTAATGAGAAAAATTGAACTTACTTGAATAAAATTAAACAAAAAATGATAAATAAAAGTTTTGAAAAAGCAAAAGAGCAAAGCAAATTATTGGAAAATGATTTGTATAAGAATCCTCAAAAGTACCGTGTATTAACGGGAGATAGACCTACAGGTAATTTGCATCTTGGACACTATTTTGGCTCAATTATAAACCGATTAAAATTACAAAGTTTGGGAATTGAGACTTATATTTTAATTGCTGATTATCAAGTATTGACAGATAGAAACGTTTTTAATGAAATTTCAAAATTCACCTATGAACTAACTTTGGACTATTTAGCCTGTGGGTTAGACCCTGAAAATTATAAAACTCATATTTTTCCACATAGTCATATTCCTGAATTAAATCAACTAACTATTCCATTTCTGACATTAGTTTCCAGTTCAGAATTAAACAAAAATCCAACTGTTAAAGAAGAAATTGCTGCTTCAGGAATGAGTAATATTAATGCAGGAATGTATATCTATCCAGTTCACCAAGCTGCTGACATTTTGTTTTGTAAGAGTAATGTGGTTCCTGTTGGAAAAGACCAATTGCCTCATATAGAATTAACTCGAAAAATTGCAAAGCGCTTTAATACCAAATTCAATACAAATATTTTTACAGAACCAGTTGCACTTTTTACTGATACCCCTTCTATTCTTGGGTTAGACGGTATTCAAAAAATGAGTAAAAGTCGCAACAATTCAATTATGATAAAGTCAACAGCTGACGAAACAGCAAAACTAATAAAATCTGCCAAAACTGATTCAAGTCGTTACATATCTTACGACCCCGAAAACAGACCAGAGGTTTCCAACTTACTTAAGTTAGCTTCCTTATGTTCAGATAAAAGTCCAACAGATATTGCTGATAAAATTGGCGACCAAGGTTCAGGAAAACTTAAACAGCTAACAGAAGAAGCCATAAACACATATTTTGAGCCTATTAGAAAAAAAAGAATAGAGCTTGAAAAAAATAAAGACTATGTCAGGGATATTTTGCTTAAAGGTATAAGTAAAGCGAGAGAAACAGCTATTGAAACGTTGAGTGAAGTCACTGAGGCAATGAATATGAAAATATAATCACTACCCACAACAACATGCAACTGCACTGAAGATCCAATCCAACAAAACCTAAACAAAAAAAAGAGCCAAATCAACTCGTAGGGGAGAATCGATTGGCTCTTTATAAAATATTACTATTCTACTTCTTTAATTTATTGGAGAATTATCTTTTTGTTTATAATTCCCTTGCTGGTTTGGATGGACATGAAATAGGTGCCCGACCTTAAATTATCAAGATTGACATTCAATTGTGTGCCATCCATTTTCGCTGAATAAACCATCTGGCCATTCATGTCATAAACCATTATTCTTTTTTCAATAGCGATCAACTCATTGCTCAATTGAACATTGTACAATCCTGTTGATGGATTTGGACTAACCTTCGCCAATTTTTGAACTTCAAGGTAATCTCCTAAACCCACATCCGTTGTGTCAATAGGATTGGTTGTAGTATCAATAGGATTGGTTGTGGTATCAATGGGATTGGTTGTAGTATCAATAGGATTGATAATAACCGTGGTATCTTCTTCACCATAAATGTAAGTGTAATAGTAGTCCCAAGTTTGGCTTGTGCTTTCCCATTGACTTGTGTTCAAGTCTTTGTCTTGTGCTTGTACATACAATACATTTCCATAAATGTCTCTATTGATTAATCTTCTTGAATTTTCTACAAATCCAGCACTTGCAACATCCCAATCAGAAATTACTGTTTGTGTGTGCAATCCTTCTGTATAAGTGTAATCATATTTATTACCCAAAACCAGTTGGTTTGCAATGTACAAGTAATACTCATACTTGGTAACTTTCTGATCTGCGGTGTATTCAATTGTTGATTCAGAACTCAATTCCCAATCATTGTTGTTTGCATCCCAGAAATAAATAGAGTTTCCAGTGCTGTTGCCATTTCCATCAAAAGTGTTGTCTATTTTTTGATACAATGCATAATCTTGTGTACCAAAATCATAATTATAGATCGTACTGGTTTGAAGATTTCCATCATAAACAACTTGCTCTTTATTCAATGGAGTCCAGCTTGCTTGATTGCCATTCCAGTTGTTTGTAACCTTTTCAATCATTTGGTTTTGCCCATTGAATGTTCTTAACGTTTGTTGGTAGTCTGCCCATTCGTTTACATTGCTTTGCCACAATTTCAAGATTGTTTCAGTATTATCCATGTTCGGATTGTAGGTGAAAATTTCTCTAAATTGTTGTTGCCAAGAATTAAAAGAAACTCCTTGTTGGCGATCTTTTTGACTGACAAAACCATCTTGTACATAAACCATTTCAGAACGATTGGCAGATGAAAAAGAAGCATCTTCGTTCGTATTTATTATGGTTTCTGTAGTAATATTGTTCCCGTTGTCAAATTCGTTTTCTCTAACTTGGTATTTATACCATGCAGTCGAACCTTCACGCTGAATAACAACAGAATCAACCAAAGCATCTATAACCACAGAGTCCTCCACTGACCGCATAGGACTAGTAGATTCTTGCATTGCTGCTATTCTGTCTGGTAAAAATTCAGGATTGATAAGTATTGCTTCGTCAGCAAAATTGATTTGAGCAGTAGCGCTCGCGCAGTAGAATATACAGGAAAGTATAATCCAACTATATGTATAGTTCTTCATATCTAAAGAGGGATCTAAATTTAATAATATGTACGATTAGCCAGTATTACGTAATGAACCTAAGAAGGTTATAGAATTGAGAGGATATTTAAGAGAAAGGTCGAATTATATAAAATTGTATACAGCTGTGGTCTCATGAACCTGCTATATCATACAGTTTTTGCGCTTAATTATTGAATGGGGAACGGTCCTGAAAAACAAAAGCCGTCTCTGGGCTAGGAGACGGCTTTGTAGGGGTAAAGAAGATATACTTGGGGTTTTATTGGGCATCTAACAATTTAATGTTCAACGGAGAATTTTTTTGTAATACAGTTTTTGCTATCCATAACTCTGAGAAAGTATGAGCCTGTAGGAAATTCGAGAATATTTAATTCCAGTCGGTTGATACCATTCTCTAGAGTCCAGGATTGCTGATTCATTGTTTGTCCAATGATGTTAATCATCTCTACTTGGACGGTCTTGGAAGTTATTGAGTTAAACTCAATCACCACATTGTCTTTTGCTGGGTTTGGAAATAGATGCATTTCACCAATATAAAGGTCCTTATCACTTTCAAAATCATCTGTCGTGTATTCGAATGCAATAGATTGATATTCACAATTTATCGCATTGGATGCATTGATTCTAGTTGCTCCAATATTGATAAGCATTAAACTGAGTACAAGGTAAATTATTGACTTTTTCATAACGGTTTGGCTTTTTCGATTCTCAATCGTTTTTTTACATATAATCAGATAGTTTTTTATACTTAAAATACTTCTTGGCTGATTACACTTCAAAGATAAGGTAGAATCCAAGCTCCCGCCAACCACAAAAAATGACATTTATCCTGACAAAATCGACTACTTTTTTAACATTTCAATAGTATTAAATACTTGATAATCAATGATGTAGGAGCATTTTTTTTTATTGCTTTATCTTATCTTTTTTAACAAAAAAGCCCGGAAAAATCCCAAATTTGAGCCCAAATCGATCTTTTTCGGGGTGAATTTGGGATAATTGAACGCTTGTTTCGAGTACTTTTTGTGGAAATGAATCATTTCGAGCTTGAAATGAGAGAATAGACAGGCCTGCAATTTAAATCAGATTATAATTTCTCTTCGATCCAGATAATGGGGAGAGTTAGAAGAATACCCAAGAGTGGAATCCAAAGTGGAAGGGGCTTTTTTTCTGAATTATTTGATTTGTGGGTCTTGGTGGATGCTGAAATTTGATCCAAGGTCTTAATTAGCTGATTTTTTGTTTTTTCTTGTTTTAAGGCCATCCATGAGTTTTTTGGATGGACATAAAATTTATTGTGATGGGTCTTGTTTGGACTGTCAATTGTTTTTGAGCTTGAAATGGTGTGCCAACCATAATCATCAAACCAATGTTTAGCTCGCCAAATTTCAGGAATCAATGGGTTTTGTGCTAAATAAATTTCATTACAAACCGAGTCTTTAAAAATACAAGCAGTTCCGGTTTTTGGATTGCCTTTTAAAAGCAATTTGGTTTCTTCATGCTCACAAACTGGTGAGTTTTCAATCTCCCATATTTCATTTTCAAAATCTGTTCGCTTGGTTTCTTGCAATACTGTTTTCCATAGATCAGTGTATTGATTTTTTTCTGATTTAAGCAAAAGAGGGTAGGTAGAGCTTAACAGATTTAAACAAACTTTGCCCAAGCCGAAATTCCGTGAAGCACAATATATTTGATCGGCCTCATTTTTAAGCAAAGACTTATTTCTGGAGGAGCGACTTATTGATATTTCAGGTAATGACAATTCGATCTTATCTCCTTTGAGCTGAATTTTATTGCTAGAAAGAGTACTGCTATTTATCTCAAATCGGAATAAGCGATCTTTTAACTTGTTTGGAATGGAATTGAAATCGTTTTGAGAGTCAACATTCAAGAGGAGTCCAAGACCATCTGAACAGGATTGGATCAAGGCTTTTATCTCTGATGGATTCAATGTGGAGCAAGTTTGTGCATCCAGTATCAGCAGGTCCAATTGAGACAAATCCTTTTTGTTAATTTGAAATACTTTTTTCTGCTCCTTGTTGAAAAACTCTTCATTAAAATTGTCTCGGCTTATTTTGGTCTTTATTGTTAATGCAATTCCCAAGGAGGCTAAATGTTTTTTCAGGTTCTTTTGTTCGAAATTTGGAGCCGCTGATAGAATTTGAACCTTGAGTTGATTGGCGGGTAAAACATTTACAGCAACGGATTCATTTTTTAAAACAGAAAAAACAGAATCTTCTTGACTGAGCAAGGCCAATCTAAAATTGTATTGTCCTGCTGCTTCAAAGGTTTCTGATTTGAAGTGAAAATTCGAAACTGAATCAGCAGGGACTTCGAAATCTATCGGCTTTTGTCTTTGATCATAAAACCTTAATTTAAGTTTTTCCTTGCCAGGGTTTTTAATACTTCCTTGACAAGAGAAAATCTCTTCTATTGAAACATTATGTTTTTGTTGAAATGAAATTATTCCTGCTTGATCTTTTCCAGGTCTATAATTGATTGCGGTTCCAGATTCTTCTATTTTATTGATTATTGGTTCTTCTATCACAAAAGCATCTCCCAATATTTGAATTTGGGAATAGGTTTTTATTGAATCTCCAATTTCCATTAAGCTAGAGATGCTGTCCGATGAAGCATTCCATTCTGGATGAAATTTGAGAACAGTTGATGCTGGATTCTCAGCCAATAAATCATCTAGTTGATTCTGGCTGAAATTGTTGTTTAGTAAAATGAGTTGGCGAGGCGATTTTTTACTTTTTTGTGAAATAGGATTCGCTAGAAAGAAAACAAATACTAATAAGATTGTATGTAAAATACATTTCAGCCAAGGGCGTTTCATTTTAAAATAAAAAATACAAAAACATAGAAGCAGCCACGCTAAAATTAGAAGCGCAATCCAGTAATAACTGTGATTGTTGTTTTGGAAATATTCGATCTTGTCAAAAAATGACATGAATAAACTAGATTTTTTTTTCGTGAAATTTTAAAGGAATCAATAATCAACTGACTGATCAATTCAATGATTTAATCAATTTTATGAGCTCTTCTGGGTTTTCATCAATCTTCCCAACTTTCTTATAATTTAAAAAGCCCTTGGAGTCCCAAACATAAGTCCTTGGAATGCTTACAATTCCCAATTCATTCATGTCGTTTTCGACTCCTATGAATTCGAGCGAATAATTTCTTTGCTTCAAGAACTTGTTGACTACTTCTGGTTTCTCAGCAGAGACCATCAATAATTCCCATTTATTGGGATCCATTTCATTCTTCAATTTCTCAAAGCTTGGAATTTCTTCAATGCAAGGTTTACACCAAGTAGCCCAAAAATTGATTAAAACATTTTTACCTTCAAAATTTTCAATTGGAATAGAATTGCCGTTCAAATCTTTCAGTATCAAAGTTTCAATCGGAATTTCCTTTGCAACTAAATATTTACTACCTACATAAATTCCAAACCACATGGGCAGGGAAAAACCCAACAACAGTCCAAGTAAAAAGTCTTTTCGTTTAAGCATAGTTTTTTGGTAAAAAGTCTATAGAACAAATTGCAAGTGCAAAGTACAAAGATTCGTTTAGGACAGATGGTTTGCTAAGCCGAACAATCGAATTCCGAACAGCGAATTCCTATTTTATATGGCAAACAATAGGAAAATTATTGTTCCCAAAGTAAAGAACAATGTCAAGCCTACAAAGAAGCCCATTAGGAATTTTTTTATTTTGAAATCTTTCATTTTTCCTTGTTTTAGAAATAGCCATAAAAATCGCACACAACTTACAAAAAGACAATCCCAAGCGAAGCCAAAAGCTGATTCACAGGAACGCCGGCCCGCAGTGTCCCAAAAGCAGGAGCCGAGCGAAGCGATCGGACTGGCGCAGCAGCGAAGCCCCTCAATGAATATCCACCTTCACCTTATTCCAAATCTCATCCATTTCACCCAAAGTCATATTCATCATGTCCTTGTTTTGGCCTTTGATTACTTCTTCCATTTTGTGAAAGCGCTTAATAAACTTTTGGTTCGATCTTTCCAATGCTCCTTCAGGATCTACTTTTAAAAATCTAGAATAATTGGTCAAAGCGAACATTAAATCTCCAAATTCCTCTTCAATGTGGTTTTGATCATTGCTTGCAACAGCCTCTTTGAGCTCTTCCATTTCTTCCACTACTTTATCCCAAACTTGAGAAATTTCATCCCATTCAAAACCGACTTTTTTTGCTTTTTGCTGAATACGGAAAGCTTTCACTAAAGCGGGAAGGGAAGAAGGGACGCCCGACAAAACAGAGGTGCGTTTTTCTTTTTTGCCCTTTTCTTGCATTTTAATGGCTTCCCATGATTGGGTTACAGCATCTGCATCTTTTAATTTGAGATCACCATAAACGTGTGGATGTCTTCTAATTAATTTTTCATTCACCTCATATATAACAGATTCAATGTCAAAAGCTTTTTGTTCTTCACCAATTTTAGCATAAAATACGATGTGTAGGAGAATGTCACCCAATTCCTCCTTGATATTGTCCATATCTTTATTGGTAATTGCTTCAACCAATTCGTAGGTCTCTTCAATTGTTAAAATCCTAAGGCTTTCTATTGTTTGTTCACGATCCCAAGGGCATTTTTCCCGTAAATCGTCCATTATATCTAGCAATCTCCCAAATTCTCTCAGTCTTGGGTCTTCCTGTGAATCTCGTTTTGAATCCATTTTGAATCTTATTGATTATTTTCGCACAAAGTTAGCACAGCCGACATTCTTTAAGGTATAATTCGCAAAAGAAACTTATCTTTGCAGTAGATCGTTATCTAATTAAAGAAACGATCAATAGGATAGACATTTATTCAAATCAATAAACAGCTTTCGCCCCTTTGGTGAAAGCAAATTTCTAAAATATGATACCTACTTTAATATTGACACTTATTGTCGGCGCATTGTTTTTCGCTGGTTTAGGAATACGTATTTTATTAAACAAAGAAGGTGGATTCAGAGGTACCTGTGCGTCTCAAAGTCCTTTTTTGAAAAATCAGATAGGAGACTGCACAGTTTGCGGTAAACCTGTTGATGAGCAGGGTTGTTGGGATGAGCTTCCTGAGGTTAAAAAGCAATAAAAAGCGCATCAATAATTCTAACTCATTACTGTTAGCACCAATTTTCTCCCCCCACCATTGTTCCTAAACTCGCAAAGATAAATTCCTTGCCAGGTTCCCAGATTCAATCGATGATTGCTTATTGGAATGTTTACGGAATTGCCACATAAGACACTTTTAACATGAGCAGGCATATCGTCGCTGCCTTCAAAGGTGTGGGTGTAATAAGGCTCATCTTCTGGCACAAGGCGATTGAAAATACCCTCAAAATCAACTCTTACACTAGGATCGGCATTTTCGTTCAAACACAGACCCGCCGAGGTGTGCTTGATGTGAACAAACAAAATTCCTTCAGCAGGTATTTCATCCAATTCTTCCTCGATAAAATTTGTTATAAGGTGAAAGCCACGAGAAAATCGTGGTAGTTGTATTTCTCTTTGAACAATCATTCCTAAGTCGTGTTTTATTGTTACAAAGATAGAAACTAGATTTTGGATTTTAGGCAGTAATTTTTTTTAAGCTAAAATTCAATTTTGCTACACATTAATAAATTAAAACAGGCAGATGTCAAAAAATATCGTAATTATTGGAGGAGGATCGGGTATTGGAAAAGCTTTGGTAGAAATTCTAAATACTGAAGGAAATGTATTAACTTTATGCAGTCGAAATACAGCGGAACATCCAACAGGACCAAACATTGTTTCCCATCCGTTCGATGTTCTTCAAGCTCAGGACTTCCCACAACTAAACAGTCTTATTGACGGCCCGATTGATGGCCTTGTGTATACTCCAGGAACCATTAACCTAAAGCCCTTTAATAGTTTAAAATCAACAGATTACATTCACGACCTTCAAGTGAATTTTATAGGCTTTGTCGAAGTGCTGAAATCTTTATCAAAACAATTGAAAACGGGTAATGCTGCCTCTGTGGTCGGGTTTAGCTCAGTTGCCGCCCAAAAGGGAATGCCCTTTCACAGTTCGATTGCGGCTGCCAAAGGTGCTTTGGAATCTTTTGTGAAATCTTTTGCAGTTGAAATGGCACCCGACATTCGAATCAATTTAATAGCTCCATCTCTGACTGCCACTCCCATGGCAGATAGGCTACTGAGGAATGAAAGGCAAATTGAGTCTGCAAAGGAAAGACATCCGCTCAAAAGAATTGGCAAAGCAGAGGAGATGGCAGAAATGGCTGCCTATTTATTATCTGAGAAAGCCTCTTGGATCAGTGGTCAAGTATTTAGAATTGATGGTGGATTGTCGGCGGGTTAAGAATGATTAAATGAAAGTAAAACACAGCGATTGGATTGGCATAGATTATGGATCAAAACTGGCAGGAACAACTGTCATTGCTTTTGAGGATTTTGGTAAAATTGATTTCATACAATCAGAAAAAAAGAAGGATGCTGATCAGTTTATCTTAGATTTTATTTCAGCGAATTCTTATTTCAAAATATTCCTTGATGCTCCCTTGAGCCTGCCCATTGTTTATTCCAATCCGCAATTGGGGGACAATTATTTTTACCGCAAAGCGGATATGGCTTTAAAAGCCATGTCTCCGATGTTCTTAGGTGGATTAACCGCCCGAGCGATGAAGCTGCAAGCTTTGGCCGGCAAACGGAATTTAGCCTTTTCTAATCAGTCTTTTAATGAGCCAGTTAATTTTATAGAAACCTATCCTTCTGCTCTCAGAAAAGAGCTTTTTCCGAATACAGTTAATTACCATAAAAAGAACTTGGCCAGCCTCAATCCTTTCATGACGGAATTGCTGATAAAATTTCCTTTTAAACTCAAACAAAATCCTGTCAACTGGCATCAAGTCGATGCCTTACTTGCCTGGTGGAGTGGTTTTAGATTTCACGAAAACAAGCACAAAACTTTTGGAGATAAAGAGGAAGGACAGATCGTGTTTTAGCATATTATGAAACTAATTTTCTTTAAGATTTGTAGTATATTGTACAGACAATTCATATCAAGCTATGTACACACCCGAAAGGTATAAAGGGCATGATCTCGAAAATGCGATTGCTTTTATCCGTCAGTACAATTTTGGAACCATTGTAAGCCAATATCAAGAACAACCGCTTGGCAGTCATTTGCCATTTGTGATTTCACAAAGAGAAAGTGAAAAGCTTATTTTGAGTTCCCACTTTGCAAAGGCCAATCCACAATGGACCAATCTTGAAGGGCAGTCTGTTTTAATTATTTTTACCGAGCCCCACGCTTATATTTCACCCAAATTTTACAATAAGAAGCAAAATGTTCCGACCTGGAATTATATTGCCGTTCATGTTTACGGTAATGTTAAACTCGTTCAGGATGAGGGGAAAGTTTTTGAAATGTTGGAGGAAATGATGGAAAATTTTGAAGCCGCTTATAAAAGCCAATGGAATGAATTGGATGCCAGTTATAAAATTGCAATGGCCAAGGGCATTGTCGCTTTTGAAATGGAGATAGAGGATCTGCAATTCAAGCAGAAATTGAGTCAGAATAAGAAACAGGAGGAACAGGACAGAATAATAAAACACTTTTCAGAAAGTGAGGATGACAATGAAAAAGCAATTGCTCATTTCATGAAGTTCAAGGACGGAAAGTATGAGCTTGAATAAGTGTTCTTTTTGAAATCTATTTCGTAATTTAATGGAATGAAAAATCGCTGTTTCGCTTTTGGTGATAACACCAAAAGGTAGCTCGAGAAAAATGAACCTAAAAGGTACCGAAGGTGCCGACCCAAAAGCACAGAGCCGGGCTGGCGTTTCAGCAAGCGAAACGAATGTCGCGACCCAACAACCAACACCCAAATAAATGACCAAGGAAAATACGAACATCGAGGATCAATTAATGAATCAAAATAAGGAGCAACAAGTTCAACTTGATGGTGGGACTTATGAAATCATTCGGAAAAGATTGCTTTCACAGAAAGACGATCTTGCCAAAAGGTTGAAATTGCTGAATCAATCCAGAAAGGAGGTTTTTGGTTCTGTTGAAACCAAGCTGGTTTCAAATGACAGAATATCGACAGCCAACAACTGCATTGCAGCAGACATTGTCTCCTTCGGAAAATTCTGCATTTTTGGCTACAATGTTCACATTGGTTTGCGTTCTGGAATTTCCATTAAAGATACTTTTAGCTTTTTTGAATTTCGTGATCAGGGCTTTCATGAAATGGAAAACAGTTTATTGGTCGATAAAAACTTTGAGGCCGATTTTGAGAATCTGTTCAAATATTACAGGAATACTGTTTTTAAGCGTTTTGTGAAATCTCAGAATTACCTATATCTGGTATTTCAATTAAGTAAAAATCCCAAAGATGTAAAAGTCTTTAAGTGGTTACTTAAAGGAGCGCAATTGGAATACGTTGATGACCGAAGCGATGCCGAAGTCAATCCTCCTGCTCAACATGAATTTCGTTGGAAGAAAGCCACCCGTGATATGCACCGGGATGGGGCCCATCCGCATGTTTCAATTATGGACCGTGTTTTCGTTGAAACCGTAGGCGGTGATTTAACCATCAAGGTTGAAGACAATACAGATTCTGGTCGAGGCATTTATGAAGAGAAGGTAGACTTTAAGGAACAAACCTTGGATGATGCAGAATTTTACTATGCAGATTTGGGGAATTTGATTGCTCTAAGAATAAAGCCTTACAAAGAAGAAAATCGATTCATCGTTTTCAATGAAAAGGTGCAATCTGCAAGAAGAATTGACGCCTTGAAAGAATCAGGTGTCTTTTTACCGGACAATCAAGGATTGATGTTTTCCAATGGTTATTATTTGCAAACTGGAACCTTTAAGGAGTTTGATTTTGAAGAAGGAAAATTGCAGTTTGAAAGAAAAATTGCCTCACCCAATGGGGAGGATTGGGCTTTTATATTTTACAATACAGAACAAGGCGTTTACGTAATTTTACCCTACAACCTAATTGAACAATCGGTAAAGACTCCGATTATTTGTAATGGTTATACGATTTTTGAGGATGGTGAAATGTGTTATTTCAAAAGAGAAAATGAGGCATCGAAAAATCACCTGGTTCAGATTTGGCAAACTCCGTTTTCTAAGGCAGAGATGATCTCCGAAATGCATCAGGACAATTACCTTTTTAAAATCGGGAACAAGGACATTGTTAAGGCAATGGCCGATTGCAATGAAGTGATAACGCTTTTGAGCAAGGAAGATAGTTATGAAGGATTGTACATAGATTTGGTAAAGAAATCCAACAATATTTTGGATGCGTATTACTGGATCAATAAAGAAGGCTCTTTCCTCTTGTCAGAGCCTGTTGGAGAGATTAGAAAAGCTTCGAATTCTGCAATTGATGAGTTTGAAAAGGTGGTGAAGATTCGACGCAGTACCGGAGAAAGCATCAACGAAGTTCAAACGAAGGTGGAGGACCTAATGACCAAAGTTAAAAGAGAACGCTTTGAAAAGGTTGATACGTTTGTTGCTTTTCTTTCTGAAATTAGGAAACTGCGCGGTGAAGTCATTTCACTCAAAGAATTGCGCTATACCAATGTGGCCCTTAGCGAGAAGATGGATGAGCAATTAGCAGAACAGAACGAACTGCTTTCACAAAATTGTGTCGATTTTCTTTTGAAAGACAATGCCCTAAAACCTTATGAAGAAAAGGTTGATTTGGTTGGTAATAAAATAGAAAAGGTCAGCAAAGAAACAGAAGGAAAAAGTCTGCTCGAAGAGATTGAAACGGTCGGATCTGAATTGCAATTGATGATTGAAATTGTAGGCAATCTTAAAATTGAAGATGCAACCCAAACGACTAAAATCATTGACAATGTTTCAACGCTTTATGCTCATTTGAATCAATCCAGAGCCTTGTTGAAAAACAAGCAGAAAGATTTGAAGGGTAGGGAGGCGAAAGCGGAATTTGGTGCTCAATTGAAATTGCTGGAACAAGGTTTGGTGAATTTTCTTGACCTATGTAAAACACCAGAAAATTGTGATGAATACCTTTCGCGATTGATGATTCAATTGGAGGAGTTGGAAGGGAAGTTTTCTGACTTTGATGAGTTCTCAGAAATCATTTCACAAAGAAGGGAAGAAATTTATACGGCCTTTGAAAATCGAAAATTAAATCTAAACGAACAGCGGAATAAAAGAGCGATGGCTTTGGATTCCTCAGCTGAACGTATTTTAAAGAGTATCTCCAATCGTTTGGAGAAATTGGAATCGGCCAATGAAATCAATTCTTACTTTGCTTCGGATTTGATGGTTGACAAGGTTCGCGACATTGTTCGAAATTTAATTTCACAAGAAGACAATGTTCGAGCAGAATCCATTCAAAGCAAACTAAAAACCGTTAAACAAGATGCCCTTCGTCAACTCAAAGATCGAAAGGAACTATTTGTGGATGGTGAAAACATCATTCGGTTTGGAACCCACAATTTCTTGGTCAACAAACAGGCATTAGAATTGAGTATTGTCGAACGTGATGGAGAATTGTTTTATCATTTGAACGGAACGCAATTTTATCAATCATTTGACAATGCTGAGATTAATAAAACCAAGGCAGTTTGGGGACAATTGTTCCCCAGTGAAAATGCGAGTGTTTATAGAGCTGAATTTTTGGCTTATCAACTATTTAAGCAAGATCAAAAAGCTCCAGTAGAAGTTGCAAGGGTAAAGGAATCCCTTTTGGCTTTGATGGATAAGAATTACGAAGGTTCTTTTGTAAAAGGAGTACATGAATCTGATGCTGAGAAAATTTTCATGGAACTGCAAAGGGTTTCCTCTCGGATTGGTCTGATAGGCTATCCAGTCAAAGAAAGGGTTTTTGCTCGCCTGTTTTGGGAGAGTTTATCCAAACAAGAGGAACCAGATAATACAGCTAACACAAACCAAGAAAAGAAGGCTTTGTACAAAAAGCAAATTGCCGCTGCCGCACAAATGAAGGACATGTTCCCTGATTCAGAATCTTTCAATTATTTGATTGAAAGTTTAGAAGAAGATCTGGAGGTCTATTTTGCTGCTTTTTGTGAAATGAGTGGGGTTGAATTTGAAATGGATTCGAAGCTCGCTGCTCAATATCTCTTTGATCAATTGTTGCAATCCGATAAGTTTCAGCACAGCAAAGATTCCTATCAAATCGTACAGGCATTTCATGCTTATTTAAAAGAACACAAGTCGAATAAAAAGTTGGAGCTTTCTCTTCAAAAATTGGATGGATTGTCAGAACAACAATTTTTATTAGCTGAGCAATGGTTAAATGCATTTGTTGCTCAAGCATCGGATAAATTAGATAAAAGATTTATTCAAGAAGCCGCTTTGATGTTGGTCTATAAAGATTTTGGAAAAGGCAATGTCATAGATTGTGAATCCCATGCACAATTGGAAAACATGTTGGGCGATCATCTATTGGTTGAGGGAGGGAAATACTCCTTTGATTTTCATGATTTTACAGCAAGATTGAGAAACTTCGAGAATGAAGTGCTTCCAATGTACCGCAAATACTCAAGTCTGAAAAAGGAATTGAGTCAAGAGTTTCGTTCCAATATAAGATTGAATGAATACAAACCAAAGGTGATGTCGTCATTCGTTAGAAACAAACTGATCAATGATTTGTACCTTCCTTTAATAGGAAACAATTTGTCCAAGCAGATTGGAACAGCAGGGGAAAACAAACGAACGGATTTACAGGGCTTGTTGCTTTTGATTTCTCCACCAGGTTATGGCAAGACCACCTTGATGGAATACATTGCTCACCGTCTGGGTTTGATCTTTGTGAAAGTCAATGGTCCGGCCATTGGGCACAAGCAAACCTCTTTAGATCCAGAAGAAGCGACCAATGCTGCTACAAGAAGTGAGTTGGAGAAATTAAATTTTGCCTTGGAAATGGGCGATAACATCATGTTGTATCTGGATGATATTCAGCATTGCAATCCTGAGTTTTTGCAGAAATTTATTTCACTCTGTGATGCCCAAAGAAAGATAGAAGGAATGTACAATGGGGTAGCTAAGACCTATGATTTGAGAGGAAGAAAAGTTGCGGTCGTAATGGCTGGAAATCCATATACTGAAAGTGGTGATAAATTCCAGATTCCTGATATGTTGGCCAACCGTTCTGACATTTACAACTTGGGTGACATCATAGGTGACTCTGAGAGCATCTTCAAATTGAGTTTTGTAGAAAATGCGATGACTTCCAATCCGATTTTATCCAGACTTCATGGAAAGAGCCGTCAAGATGTTATGAGTTTGATTCAATGGGTGGAAACAGACAGTCAGGAAGGCTTGAGTTTTGAGGCGAATCACACACCAGAGGAGTTGGAAGAGTATTTCCAATTGATCAAAAAGATGTTGATTGTGCGAGATGTATTGAACAAAGTCAATCAGGCTTACATTCATAGTGCCGCCCAAGACAATGCCTACAGAGTCGAACCTACTTTCAAACTTCAAGGTTCTTATCGTGACATGAACAAACTAACCGCCAGACTTGTTCCATTGATGAATGAGGAAGAATTGCGACAGTTGATCTTGAGTCATTATGAAAGTGAGTCTCAAACCCTCACCAGTAATGCGGAGGCCAACTTACTAAAATTCAAGGTGATGATGGAATATGCAGATGATGCAGAGCTCAAACGTTGGTCTGAAATTGTAGCTACTTTCCAGAAAAATCACCAAACTGGGGACGAGAATCAGATTGCTCAGGTTATTCGTGAAATGAACAAATTTGCCAATACCTTATTGGGAGACATTGACAGGAGATTGGAGGAGTAGATCGGTATTGGGTTTTGGTATTTCGATTGTATTAAAATTGATTTAACTTTCCCCAAAATAGCTTTTAGGGGGCAAACCTTTTTTATTAAATTATCAAACTTGAGAACTAGACATTTTCTCAAATCAAAAAATAGCTTACTTTTGGTCTTATGTGCATTCTTTTGTTCTTGTGACGCTTAACTTTTGGTCTTATGACGCTTACTTTTGGTCTTATGACGCTTGCTTTTGGTCTTATGACGCTTGCTTTTGTTCTTATGACGCTTACTTTTGGTCTAATGACGCTTAGCTTTTGTTCTTATGACGCTTACTTTTGGTCTAATGACGCTTAGCTTTTGGTCTAATGACGCTTACTTTTGGTCTTATGACCAAAAGGGGCATTGTTTAATTAATTATGCCGCATAAATTAAGCATTTTTGCTTCGTTTCATAAAAGTTCACTAGGTCCTTTGGTGAAAACATCAAAGGAAAGCCGTGATTTGTCTAGTACTCAATTATCAAACAAAATAAATAAATGAAATCCACCTCTTATTTCACCCTACTGATGGCATTGTTGTTTTTTAGTTTCAGTGCAGTAAATGCACAGGAGAATTTATTAAACCAAAAATACAAGGAACAAGTAATACACAAGCTGTCTCAGTTAATGAACGATTATTATGTGTTTCCAGAAATTGCAAAATTAACGGAAAAACACTTATTGGCTCAATTGAAAGAGGGCCATTTTGATAAATTTGAAAATGACAAGACTTTTGCCGAAGCTCTTACCATATCAGTGCAGTCTGTTAACAAAGACAAACATATGCGGATCAGAGTCAACAAGCCTTATCAAGCTGCGACCAACTCTCCGGATAGATTGGTTGAAGAATTACTTGACGATATAGAAAGGTCTAGAGAGACCAATTCTGGACTCAATGCCGTTAAAATTATGGAAGGAAACGTTGGGTATTTAGACCTAAGGGAATTTTCTGAATTAGAAAGTGGAATACCAACTGCCGATGCCTATATGAAATTATTGTCGAGAACAGATGCAGTCATAGTTGATTTACGTGAAAATGGGGGAGGAGTCCCCAGTATGGTTCAATATTTATGCAGTTATTTCTTTGATCAAAAATTATTGCTGGATAGCCATTACCATAGAGAAGGAAATGACACCATCGAATATTGGACTTTAGATAAAATTGGAGGCACCAAGATGCCAGACGTCCCATTGTTTGTGATTATTAGCGGTAAAACCTTTTCGGGAGCGGAGGAGTTTGCCTACAATATGCAAACACAAAAGAGAGCAACTTTAGTTGGTCAAACTTCCAGAGGAGGAGCGAATCCGGGAGGCACAATTGGGATCAACGAACATTTGAATGTATTTATCCCAACTGGCACATCAATCAATCCAATCACAAAAACAAATTGGGAAGGTGTTGGGGTCGTTCCGGAAGTTGTAACCAGCATTGAAGAGTCATTGGGTAAAACACACAAATTGGCAATGGATGCTGCTAAAGCTTACAGGTCTAAGGCCAAAGAAAAGCATCGTAAGATATTTTTTAATTTGAGTAGCAATCTTGAAGTATACAAAGAGGGAAAATCGGAAGAGGCTATACTAAAAGCTTTAACAGAATGTCGAGATGCTAAACTATTTGAGGAGGGAGAAATTAATGATCTTGGTTATGATTATTTATTGGACCATGAAAAACCCAAAATAGCAGAGGCAATCTTTAAATCAAACACGATTCTTTATCCCAATTCTCCTAATGTATTTGATAGTTATGCGGAAGCGCTTATGACGAATGGAGATTTAGAATCAGCGCTTGAAAATTACCAAAAAGCATTTGACATTGCCACCGAAAGTGGAGACATGGAACTTGACTGGTACCAAAAGAATTTAGAAAGTATCAAGCGTAAGTTAGCAAAGAAGAATTAGGTCTGATAACAATTTTAGCACATTTAGAGAAAAAATCATCATCCTGTTTTTCTTCGGCGTTTATGGAATAAGACTTTTGTGCTTCGAATAATTTAATGTCAAAGTGCTGATAAAAAAGCTCATGTAAAAAGGTTAACCCAGTAACCAATATTTATTAAAACACAATCAAAATAAATGGATACTCTTAAACAAAAGTTTTTTGAAAAATCATCTGCTCTAGCAAAAGAAGTAAAAGGCTTATTAAAAGAACATGGTGATACTGTTGTGGGTGAAGTAAAACTCCGTCAAGTTTATGGCGGTATGCGGGGATTGATTAGCATGCCTTGGGAACCTTCAGCACTTGATCCAATAGAAGGAATTCGTTTCCGTGGCTATTCTATCCCGCAGCTTAGAGAATTGTTGCCAAAAGCTCCTGGAGATAAAGAACCGCTTCCTGAAGGATTGTTTCATTTGATGCTTTTGGGCGAGATTCCAACATACGAAGAAGCAAAATGGTTGTCAGAAGAATGGGCAAGACGAGCAGAGGTACCTGCTCATACTTTTGCAGCAATAGAAGCGCTGCCCAATGGGACGCATCCCATGACTCAATTCACCATTGCGATCGCATCTATGCAAACTGAAAGCATCTTTTCTAAAAGGTATTCAGAGGGAATGTCTAAGAAGGACTATTGGGATGCCACTTATGAAGACACCATGAATTTGATTGCAAAGTTACCTAGAGTAGCAGCATATATTTACCGCAAGAACTATCATAACGGGGAACATATTGCTCCCGATCCATCTTTAGATTGGGCAGCAAACTATGCACAGATGTTAGGAGTGACAGATAATCCTGATTTCAAGAGCTTGATGCGTTTGTACCTTACAATACATGCTGATCATGAGGGAGGAAATGCTTCTGCACATGCGACACATTTGGTCGGTTCTACCTTGAGTGATTCTTACCTAGCCTTGTCTGGTGGCATGAATGCTTTGGCTGGACCTTTACATGGTTTGGC
Organism: uncultured Chitinophagales bacterium; assembly: GCA_937927195.1. GTDB lineage: Bacteria > Bacteroidota > Bacteroidia > Chitinophagales > UBA2359 > JAHDGP01. The sequence continues at coordinate 9,279 of CALBCY010000137.1, read as the reverse complement.
AAATCAAGAAGTAATCAAATGGGTGTATGAAATGATTGAAAATCTCGGTACAACTAAACCGACTAAAGACCAAATCAGAACTTATGCACAAGCAACTTTGGACAAAGGAAAAGTAATTCCTGGATATGGTCACTCAGTATTGAGAGAGCCGGATCCGCGTTTTACGGCTCAACGAGTTTTTGCGCAAGAGTACATTAAGGATTCTGATATTGTAGAAGTTGTTTGGAAAGGCTTCGATGTAATCCCCGAAATATTGAAAGGCCTAGGTAAGGTGAAAAATCCTTGGCCAAATGTAGATGCTCATTCAGGTGCTATCTTAGTTCATTATGGCTTAACAGAATTCAGTTATTATACGGTTTTGTTTGGGGTTTCTCGTGCCCTTGGTGTATTAGCGGCATCTTGTTGGTCTCGTGCAATGGGCTTACCCCTAGAAAGACCTAAATCGGTTACTTCCGATTGGTTAAAGCAAGTAATTGCTGACAAAAATGCATAGATTTTCGTTTTAAATATTCACTTTGAGAAGTAGACATTTTCTCACTGTTTTTTTTGGGTTGCAATTCGTGATTACAGTATTTAAAAGTCTAAAATATGGGCGGCAATTCCTGCTTTCCGTTCCTATTCAGCAGTCTTCAAGAAGGTTTCATATGGTCGTGATTTGTCTTCGTTAATCACTCAGCCTGCATCACTCCCTATTTCACACTTCTTTCATCCCACTGAATACCACTGCAATCAGGGCCGCGGTTATATCGGTCGGTCCTAGCACTACTCCATAAAACCGTTCGTGACAAAACTCCAACTTGCCTCTCGCAAATAAATTAGGTCATGCTTGCACAAGGTGGAACAAGTGGGTTTGGTGAGATTCTAATACAATAATTTAAGTTTTGAATTAAAACAAGAACTTACTAGGTGAGACAGAGTAAAATAAGTACATTTATACTTTGTTGAAAATCAGCAGATTAGGACTTTAATTTTCCTAATCTAATATAATAAATTAATACTGATAAAATTTAATCCACAAAGAGTATTAACATTTTATTAACAAATAGATTTGTCAGTATAATCTTATAATCAAAATACGAACAATGAAAACAAAAGCCGCTAAAATTCCATCATCTGCACCGAGCCAATCAGTTACAGAAGAATATCATGCATTGAGTTGGCTCTTTTATAAGAGGCTGAAAAGGTCATGCGGATCATCAAGTCCATTTTATACAATCAGAATTTTTTTATCCAAATAATATTATAAATAACCAAACATGAAACCAACCAAATACAATTACCCCCTAGCTCCATCCAAACCTGTCACCGAAGATTATTTTGGTACGAAAATCACTGACCATTATCGCAACTTGGAAGACCTAACAGATCCAATCGTTCAAAAGTGGTACAAAGACCAAGGTGTTTATGCAGAGAATATCCTAGAAAATATTCCTGGCAGAGATCTATTGATTCAGAAAATTGAAGATTTAATTCAGCGGAAACTTTATAGCATTTCCTCAGTTAAAGTAACACGGGACGATCAATGTTTTTTTCTGAAAAAACAAAAGGGAGCCGAGACGGCACAAGTATTTTATCGTAAAGACCAAAATAGCGAAGACGAGTTGCTGTTTGACCCAAAAGATTATAAACAGCAAGAACTGCTTCCGCTGGGCCGGCACCCGGAAAACCCATCGGCGCCTATCGAGAAAAACTACGTCATCAGTAATATCAGCCCCAGTTGGAATGGGCGATATTTGGTAATTGCTATTACTCATAGTGGCCGGGAGATTAGTGAATTGATTATTTTGGACATGAACACTCGCAAATTCTTGCCGCACATCATTACAAACGGTTTTTCGAATGTTAAATGGTTTCCTGATAGCAATGGTTTTGCTTACACGCATCGTCCTGTAATCGATGTTAATTCGACCAGCCTATGGAAGGATGCAAAAGTGGTTCGCTATACGATAGGTGATGATCCAAAAGATCTCAATGTTTTCTTTAGCAAAAATACTCATCCTCATCTCAATATTTCCTCATCTGACTTTTTATCAATTAACTTTCATGATCCGTTAGATAAGTATATTGTAGGATTCATTCATCGCCCGTCCCCATATGCTGAGATTTATTATGCGTCAGTAGAGGAGTTAGAACATGGAATTCCAGACTGGAAGCCTTTATTGACAAAAGAAGATCGAGCCAGTAGATATGGCGGGGTTTTAAGTAAGGATACTTATATATTCCCAACAGTAAAAAATGCTCCTAATGGTCAAATTAGGTCCACTACTATCGGAAAACAATCATTGGGAGAGTCTACATTATTAGCAGATAGCAAAGCTGATTCAATAATTGATGATTTCGCAATTACAAGTGATGGTCTCTATTTCACGCGTGTCAAAAATGGTGTTGAATGCAAGCTGTATCTTTCAAAGGATGGAAAAGAGATAAACATCCCTTTACCCAAACCAGCTGGAGCCATATCACTTAGTAGTATAGGAGGGAGGTATCCAGATATAAAGATCAAGACATCCGGATGGGTGAATGCTGAAACAAGCTATAAATGTATCAATAATCAATTGATTGAAGATGATATTAGCCCATTAGACAGTTACCCAGAATTTGAAAATTTTGTAGTAAAAGAAGTCCTGGTAAAATCACACGATGGCGAAGAAGTGCCCTTATCCATTATTCATCAAAAAGGTATTGAGTTAAATGGACAACACCCGACCTTAATGCATGGCTATGGATCACACAATATTTCTATAAAACCTAGTTTTTCTCCTGAATCCAGATTAATCTGGGTAGCACAAGGAGGAATCTATTGTCAAGCACACGTTAGGGGAGGAGGAGAGAAAGGAGCAGAATGGTATGAAGCAGGCCGCAAGACCAATAAACCCAATACCTGGAAAGACTTTATCGCCTGTACAGAATATCTGATTAAGGAAAAGTATACTTGCAAGGAGAAAATGGCTATCAGAGGTGGAAGTTCTGGAGGAATAACAATTGGAAGAGCGATCACAGCAAGACCGGATTTATATGCAGTAGCCATTTCACAAGTAGGAGGAATGAACATGCTGAGAGCAGACAAATCACCCAATCCTGGTCCTATTATTCGGGATCATGGCAATAGTGAAATTCCGATCGAATGCAAAGCACTAATAGAAATGGATGCCTACTTACAATTACAAGAAGGAGTGGAATATCCAGCTACTTTAATCACAGCAGGAATGAATGATCCAAGAGTTTCCGCTTGGCAACCTGGTAAATTTGCAGCCAAACTGCAGGCCTATAATGCCTCCGAAAAACCAACCATCTTCTGGGTAGATTATGAGTCAGGACATGGCTTCGGTAACACAGAATCCAAAGTAATCAAAAAGTGGGCAAATCTTTATTCTTTTGCTTTTTGGCAATTGGGGCATCCCATTACTTAAATCCTATTGGTTCATTCAATTGAACCAACGATTGAACCAACAATTGAACCAACAATTGAACCAAGATGGCAACCCTTACAATGCTTTTTCATTCACCCAATTAATCGATAAACAAACATGAATCAATCAAAGTACATTTACCCGTTTACTCCATCCAAATCCGTTACCGATGATTATTTCGGAACGAAGGTCATTGACCACTACCGCAATCTCGAAGACCTCAAAGATCCAGCGGTTCAAGCCTGGTTCAAAGCGCAAGCTGTCTATGCAAAGAGTATCCTTGAAAAAATTCCCGGACGCGATACATTGATTTTGAAAATGGAAGACTTGGCTCAGCGTAAAGCCTACAGTGTTTCCAACATTAACCTAACAAGAGACGATCAATGCTTTTTTCTAAAAAAACAAAAGGGAGCTGAGACGGCACAAGTATTTTATCGTAAAGACGAAAATAGCGAAGACGAGTTGCTGTTTGACCCAAAAGATTATAAACGGCAAGAACTGCTTCCGCTGGGCCGGCACCCGGAAAACCCATCGGCGCCTATCGAGAAAAACTATGTCATCAGTAATATCAGCCCCAGTTGGAATGGGCGATATTTGGTAATTGCTATTACTCATAGTGGCAGGGAGATTAATGAATTGATTATTTTGGACATGAACACTCGTAAAGTGCTGCCACAGATGATCACCCATTGCAGACCAAACATTAAATGGTTTCCCAATAACAATGGCTTTGTTTACACTCGTCTCCAAGTAACTGATGTAATTTCGACTAGTCTTTGGAAAGGCATGAAAATGGTTCGCTACTTTATTGGAGATGATCCAGAAGACTTAGATGTTTTCTTTAGTAAAAAGACACACCCACAGCTCAAAATGTCATCGTCTGCCTTTTTTTCTATTAACCTTTACGATCCACTTGATCAGTATATTTTGGCTTATATTTATAATTTCACTTCTCCTTATGAAGAGATATATTACGCTCCAGTAGATGGACTAGAACAGGGAATACCAGATTGGAAGCCATTATTAACGGAGAATGATCAAGCTTTAGGTGGTGGGGAATTAATAAAGGATACCTACATATATCCAACAGTTAAAAATGCTCCTAATCGTCAAATTAGGTCAATCACTATTGGAAAAGATTCAATCGGAGAATCTACTTTATTGGCAGATACAAATGCAGATTCAAAAATTGGAAATTTAGCAGTGACAAGCGATGGCCTTTACTTCACGCGCATTAAAAATGGCGTCGAAAGCAAGCTGTATCTTTTAAAGGATGGACAAGAGATAAACATCCCTTTACCCAAACCAGCAGGAGCCATCTCGCTTAGTAGTATAGGAGGAAGGTATCCTGATATAAAGATCAAGACATCCGGATGGGTGAATGCTGAAACAAGTTATAAATGTATCAAGAATCAATTGATTGAAGATGATATTAGGTCATTAGCCAGTTATCCAGAATTTGAAAATTTTGTAGTAAAAGAAGTCTTGGTAAAATCGCATGATGGTGCAGAAGTGCCCTTGTCCATCATTCACCAAAAAGGGATCGAATTAAATGGACAACATCCAACTTTAATGAAGGGATATGGAGCAGCAAATTATTCTTTTAATCCTGATTTCTCTCCTATAGCTAGGTTAATGTGGGTAGCACAAGGGGGAATTTATTGTGTCGCACATGTTAGAGGAGGAGGCGAAAAAGGTGCAGAGTGGTACGAAGCAGGCCGCAAAGCCAATAAACCCAATAGCTGGAAAGACTTTATCGCCTGTACAGAATATCTGATCCATGAAAATTATACTTGTCCTGACAAAATGGCTATTGCAGGTGGAAGCTCAGGAGGAATATTGATTGGCAGAGCAATGACTGCAAGACCAGATTTGTATTCAGTAGCCATTTCGGAAGCTGGCGTATTGAACATGTTGAGAGCAGAAAAAATGCCCAATACTGGACCTGGAATTCGAGATTTTGGCATTAGTACGAACCCGATTGAGTGTAAGGCATTGATAGAAATGGATGCCTATTTAAAATTACAAGAAGGTGTAAAGTACCCTGCTACATTTATAATGGCTGGTATGAATGACTCCAGAGTGTCCGCATGGCAATCTGGTAAATTTGCTGCCAAATTACAGGACTATAATGCCTCCAACAAAGCAACTTTATTTTTGGTGGATTTTGAGTCAGGACATGGCATTGGAAATACGGAATCGCAAGAAATCAAAAGGTACGCAAATATTTTCTCCTTTGCTTTTTGGCAAATGGGTCATTCTTTTTGAAATTTTTAATAAGAAATACTTATTGGAGGAAGCAAGTTTGGAATTAGACCTGAGAAGCTAGATTTTAAACTATGGACCAGTTGGTAAAGGGTATGTAAAATGCTTTGTAAGCAGGAACAGATAGAATAATTCATTAGGTTTGGAGATTTTTAGTTCATTGTTGTACATTGTGTTCGTTTTAGCCCAAATGGCACAACTTAGCCTTGTTGAAAAATAGCTACTTTATTACAAATTAGAATCAAAATGAAAACAATCATAAGTAAACCAAACATTACTGGAACCCTTATAAACTTGCGTCCAATTGTCAAAGCAGATGCCCATGGCATGTTGGAATTAATGAGAGAAGAAGAAGGAATGTTTTTAACTGGTTCAAAGGGCACTTTCACATTAGAAAGAATTGAAAAATGGTGTACGGGCCTCCTGGAAGCTGACGGTCGTGTCGATTATGCCATTACGCTCAAGGACGATCCTGCTTACATTGGTGAAGTTGTATTGAACGATATAAACACTGATGATCGAAGTGCCAATTTCAGAATTGCATTAAATAATTCAAAACATTTCAACAAAGGCTACGGTTCTGAAGCCACCTACCTGATGCTGAAACACGGCTTTGAGACACTGAAATTGCACCGCATTGAATTATCTGTTTACGATCATAATCCCCGCGCCCGACGCGTCTATGAGAAAGTTGGATTTGTGAAGGAAGGCATCCGACGAGATTATTTGTTTTGGAAGGGAAAGTTTTACAGCGACACAACCATGAGCATGCTAGAGGAGGAATGGTTTTCCAAATACAAAACTTAAATTAGCTTGTAATGGTTTTTTTTAAATAGTTTGCATTTACTCATTAAAATGTAAATCACATAAATTGGTATAAGGAACATTTTTTTTGCGGCCCCGATAGTAGCGGTATTTAGTGTTGTGAAAGAAATAGAGACAGAAGGAGTGCTGACGGCTGAGTGATTAGCGAAGACTAGGCACAACTATCTGGAACATTTCTGGCACAGCACTAAATAGGAGCGAATAGCGGGAAATGCCGCCCTAATATCCCTGAAGTAAAATGGTTAATTTTTAATTAGTTGATATTAAAATTTGTCATTTTTGAAAAACAATTTAATCTAGATCCTTGATATCAACTTATTCAAAAGTTCCCGTTCGATCCATATAGCCGATGTATCTAATTACTGTCTGAAAATAAACAGGAAAAATTATGCATAATTAATGAATCTAAATCCTGTAAATTTCGTATAATTTATGAGTAAATTTATGTGTAAAAGCAATTGTAAAACGAACTTGCTATTAGCCTACTAACAGCTCGGATTTTGCTCCCGATTCCATTTTAAACGGCTATGATCAAGGCCGAACCTTTCCAATAAACAACAAATTAAAATAGACCAATGGTCATTAAAAGGTCCCTATTGACCAACTCCTAAAAGCCCAAAGTTTGCATTTGAATCCCAACTAATTAATGAATTATTCCAAATTTTTTGGTAGAAACAAAAGATGTAAAGCCTGACCAAAATATGCAATTAAAATCTGCGAGCTTACGACCTTACTTTCAAAAGAAAATATTTTTTATTGGCTTATTACTACTTTTTTGCGCAGGTACAATGTTTTCTCAGGATACCCCAAACGATTTCTTGATTGAGATTTCCGAAACCAACGACGCAGAAAAAAAGACCCGTTTGCTAATGGGACTAGCGCTTCATTATCAATATGTAAATGTGGACAGTGCCCTGATTTACTCTCATCAGGCTCAAGATTTTATCAATTCCAACCTTATAAATAATGATACCTTAAAAGCAGAATCTGAATTACTCTTAGGAAAGATTTATTGTTGGACACAGGATACGATAAATGGATTTGAGCACCTGGATAATTCCATTCTGATTGCTAAAAAACTTGACTTAGCTTCGATCTCTGCATCTAGTTATACAACAAAAGGATTGACCTATGGAAAGTTGCATGTTTATGATCAATCCATGGTCTGTTTGGAGGAATCCAGGAATATTTATTTAGGAATCAATGACACACTTGGTGTATTAAGATGCAATAATAATATTGGATTAATATATCTTGACTTAAAAGCCTATCCCAAAGCAGATCAATATTTTAAGGAAAACTATCAAATGGCAGTAAAGCTTAATAATTTTCGCGGCCAAGCGATCTCATTATCGAATATGGGAAATGTGAGTATGGCTAGTGAAAATTACGATCAGGCCATTGAGTATTATTTAAAATCCAATTCAATTGCAGATTCTTTAGGTTTGAAATTTGGAGTAATGCATTCTTTTGCCAAGCTTGGATCAATATACGGTAAAAAAAATAGGTGGAAAACATCTTTCGATTATAGTCAACGTGCTCATTTATTGGCAATAGAGCTTGGGCAAAAAACAGAAATTGCAAAAACGGCGATATCCTTGGCAAATTCCCTCAATAAACAAAAAGATTATCGGCAAGCCATTGAAATGGGAACCAAGGCCTTAGTTGACATTAAGGACATTTCTTCCAAAGCAACTCAATCCCAAATTTATAAGACACTTGCCAATAGTTATCAAGGTATTGGCGAACATGAAAAAGCCATTTCTTATTACAATATATATGATGCAAAAAGAGACTCTCTGATCGATCAGGAACGCGTTAAAATGTTTGCAGAAATTGATATGCAATATCGGGTAGATAAAAAAGACAAGGAAAATCAAAGCTTAAAATTAACCAACCAAGAAAATCAAGTTATAATAGAACAACGCACACTAATTGCTATCGGGATTGGACTAGGATTGATTTTACTTTCTTTACTCACTTTGAATCTTTATATGAATAATAGGAGAAGAAAAGAAAATGTTATCCAAATGGAACAGAAAGTAAAGGAACGAACTGAACATTTGAACGCAACTAATAAACAATTAAGAAAAGCGAATGAAGAGTTGGAAAGTTTTGCTTATATCGCTTCTCATGACTTGAAGGAACCATTGAAGAATATTTCAAATTTCACTGGATTGATACAAAATAAGTTAGACCCTAAATACATCGATCAATTGAAACAGCCGTTTCACTTTATCCATTTGAATGTAAAACAAATGGAAACATTGATAGAAGGTGTTTTATCATTTTCAATAATAGGAAAAAATGCAGCTGACAATGAAATGAAATCATTTTCAACCATTATCAATCAGGCCAAAACTGAACTTCAGACAACGATAAGAGAAAAAAATGCCCAGGTATTAATCAATCAAGACTCCACTGAAAAGGATTTTGATTTGGTGAAATTACCTTCACAGCTCTCGCACGTTTTTAAAAATCTAATTGAAAACGGAATAAAATACAACGACCAAACTTCACCTTGTATTGAGATTAGTTATAAGCAAAATGGAAACAATGCCATTTTTTTGGTTTCGGATAATGGCATCGGAATTGCAAAAGAATATCATAGTCGCATTTTTGAAATGTTTAAGCGTTTGCACAATAGAAGCGAATTCAAGGGTTCGGGTATTGGACTTGCAATTTGTAAAAAAATCATTGAAAATCTTGAAGGGACTATAAGCCTGGTAAGCCAGAAAAGTGAAGGCAGTACTTTCAAAATTGAATTGCCGCTTCAATT
>CALBCY010000136.1 GCA_937927195.1 uncultured Chitinophagales bacterium | reverse complement strand
TTCTGGTGGACCTGATGGCCCCTACGCAAATAATATAGCTGAATCTTATACAATCTGTCCTGAAATTGAGGGAGATGTTGTGATTTTAAGTTTCCTTTCTTTTGAGCTTGAGGACAATAGTACTGGCTGTTTTGATGAAATGGTTATTTACAATGGCCCTGATTCCAATTCACCATTTATCCCAAGTCTCAGTGGATCAAATGAATGGTGTGGCGAAACTGAGAATGGCTTTTTTGTAGGCAATAATCCTATTGAAGAAGGTCCGTTTATATCCAGCCACATTTCGGGATGTTTATACATAGTTTTCACAACGGATGGCTCAGTTGTCAGAGATGGTTGGGAAGCGATTATTGATTGTTCAGACCCTGCCAATATTATTTATGGATGTATAGATCCAATCGCTCTGAATTTCAATCCCAATGCCCAAGGCAATGATGGATCCTGTGAATATCTGGAAGGTTGCACTGATTCCCTTTCTATAAACTACAATCCAGAAGCAATTCTTGATGATGGTTCTTGTGAATACATTGAAGGATGTACTGATCCAATTGCTGAAAATTATAATTCGGAAGCCACTGTTGACGATGGTTCTTGCGAATACATTTTAGGTTGCACCCAAGCAGCAGCTTCTAATTTCAATCCAGAAGCAAGTCAAGACGACGGATCATGCCAGTATTTATATGGATGCGGATATGCTTTTTATGATTCTGGTGGACCAGATGGAAATTATCAAAACAATGAAGATATCCTTTATACTTTTTGTCCTGAAATGGATGGTGGAATTGTCCAAGTAGAATTCACTTTTGTTGATTTAGAAACTCAAGGCAATGGTGGCTGTTGGGACTTTATGACCATACTAGATGGTCCGGACGCCAATTCTCCCCCAATTTTGAATTCATTCGGTGAAACTGCCTGGTGCTCCTCTGGTACAAACCTCGGTACGGGAAGTTTGGTAGATGATGGCCCCTTTGTTTCATCAAGTGCTGGTGGCTGTCTTACGTTCAGTTTTTCCTCTGATGGCTCGGTTCAAAGTGCAGGTTGGGAAGCTTTTGTTTCTTGTTACAATCCAAACTTTGTAATCAACGGAGTTGCATTTCAAGATGAAAATGAAAATGGAACTTATGAAGACGGAGAACAACTGTTGTACAACCAAGAATTAAACTTAGAACCTGTTGGTCTTGCTAGTGTTACCAATTCTGCTGGTCTTAGCACTTTTTATGTTGACTTAGAATCTGATTACACAATCAGCATCAATCCAACGGCAGTTTGGAATGTAAACGGACCGTCTTCAGTTCCAGTAAGTGTTGGCTCAATTGGTCTTGATACAACTGTATATTTTGCTTTGACACCAGTCGGTGATTTTGCCATTCAATCAATTGACATTGCTTCTTCTATTACCAGATGTAACTGGGATGTCAACTATTGGATTACTTATTCCAATGATGGAACGGTTACAACGGATGGTTGGGTCGATTTGATTCCAGATCCCAATACTGAGTTTGTCAGTGCTGATCCTATGCCAGATGAAATTGCTGATGATGGTACTTTATTGTGGTATTATGACGACTTAACACCTTCATTGTCCAGACAAATTAAAGTGGTTTACAACATGCCTGGATTTGAATTGCTCGATACTCCAATTGTCTTTGAATCGAACATTGCAACCAATGATGACGAGGCAGGAGATAAATACACTTTAGCTGAGGACCTTCTTTGCGCTTATGATCCAAACGACAAGCAGGTAAGTCCTTATGGATACGGTGAAGATAATTACGCTCTTTTTGATGACATTCTTAACTATACCGTTCGATTCCAAAATACTGGGAATGATACGGCATTTAACATTGTCATTCGGGACACCATTGATGCCAATCTTGACTTGGGTACTTTCGAACTGGTTTCAAGCAGCCACGAAGTGAGCACATTGATAAGAGAAGCTACCAGAATCATTGAATTCAGTTTCGAAAACATCTTATTGGCAGACAGTTTCATCAATGAGCCATTGTCTCATGGATTTGTGAAATATTCTATTTTGAGCAATGGGGGATTAAATGAAAACACGCCTGTTAACAATACTGCAGGAATATACTTCGATTTTAATCCTGTGGTTTTAACCAATACAGTTTCTAACACCATGGTTTCTGTTCTTCCAGAACTGGGACGCTTGGACAGCAAAGAAGAAGAACTTGACTTTGGAAATGTCTTGCTTGGTGAAAACGAAGAATTGACTTTAAGTATTCTAAATACAGGAGACCTCGAATTAAACATTCTGGACATCATTTTACAAGACCATCCTGAAGTCTATGGTTTCTCTTTCACTCCTAGCCAATTACAAGGCGGGGAAGAACTGATTATCCCTGTTTCATTTATACCACAAATGGTTCAATTATACCCAAGCAGCTTATTGATCAGAAGTGACCAAGGAGATAAAACTGTTGCACTTAAAGGTGCTGGGGAAACAGACTCTGGTTTTGATGCTTTGAATCTTTTGCTTGAAATTTCACCCAATCCATCCAATGGTATTTTCATTCTGAATTGGAAAGGGGAAACATCTATACAAAGTGCTCAATATGAAATTTTTGATTCTAGTGGAAAACTTCTGATGGAACAAAAACTACAAGGACAGACAAACAGAATTGATTTGAGTTCTTATTCCTCTGGGGTTTATTTCATTAAAATGGAAACAGACCAGGGTAATTTTATGAAAAAGTTAATCGTACGATAATAAGGCATCATTTCATGCAGAGCAATATCGCTCTGTCTCAGTCCCCCATTGTTTCGCAAGCGAAACAATGGGGGACTTTTCTTTGTGCTACCGAAAGGATGAAAGAATATGATTGATACAATTTAAACCACCAAATGTCCTTGAATTAAAAGCAAGTAGTTAAAAACTACAATTAATATTTTGCAGCAGGGATCGAAAAAGTGAAGAAAATTGATGCGTTTTAAACGCAAACAGCCGCTAATCCTCTCATCAAACGCGATAAAAAAGACTTTAATGGCATTTGGAAATCTGTCATAAAAAAAGAAGAACAAAAATCATACATTGACAGTATGTAATAAATAGTTTATTTTTATTCTTTATTTAAAATGTAAACCCCAAAATATGAGTTATTATTTTTACTCTTTCGCGAGAAAGTTATCTATTTTCGCGATCCTTTTACTCACTTTTTTAAGCCATTCGAAACTATCGGCCAATCCCAATCCTGTGATTTTAACAGGAAACTGTGGAGAAACCTTTACGGATGAAGGTGGTATTGATGGAGCCTATCCGCCAGAATCTGATGTAACTTACACTTTTTGTCCTGATAATCCCGGAGATGCTATTTTGGTGGATTTCACTACTTTTTTCGTGGATGAATTTGGATATGGTCCTGAATGTTATGACTTTTTAACAATCCACAATGGTCCAGATACAAATGCTCCAACAATCAACACTCCACACGGAACTAGTTCTTGGTGCACGGTTGGATGGGGACCAGATCTTGTAGATGGAACAGAAGCCAGCGACCCAACGGTTAGAGGTCCTTTTGTTTCAAGCCATGAAACTGGTTGCTTAACTTTTCGTTTTGTTTCTGACTTTGAAGCTTTTGAAGAAAGTGGATGGGAAGCTACTGTTTCCTGTATTGATGTAAATTCAATAGCCTTTGGTTGCAGTGATCCAAGTGCCAGTAATTATGATACCAATGCAAATTACAACAGCGGAGCATGCATTTACCTATTTGGTTGTACCGATCCTTCCGCGCTTAATTACAATAGTGAGGCCAGCTTGGAAGATTATTCTTGTGAATATTTAGAAGGCTGTAACGATCCTTATGCAATAAATTATGATGCGGAAGCCATAATTTTTGATGGTTCATGCGAATATGATTATAGTTGTGGAAACTTCTTTTTTGATCCGGGAGGATCTGTCAATAGCTACTATGACATAGAAGATCAAACAGTTACAATTTGCCCAGACAATGTGGGAGATGTTGTTGTTATAGAATTTAATTACTTTAATGTTGATGAATTCATGAATCCTCATGATTGTGAAGATGGATTAGTCATTCACAACGGTCCTGACACAAACGCTTCAATCATAAGCACTCCAAATGGCAATGAATCTTGGTGTTGGTACGATTGGGGAGATGATTTGTATGCGGATGGAAGCGGCAATCCAGTTGAACTGGGACCCTTCGTTTCTGATCACGCTAGTGGATGTTTGACTTTTTACTTTTATCAAGGTGAATTTGTAGTGGAAGAAGAAGGTTGGGAGGCGACAATCTCTTGTGTTGATCCTGCATTTGTTGGCTACGGTTGCAGCGATCCTTTAGCCGAAAACTACAGTCCCGATGCCGAATACAACAATGGAACTTGTGAATACATTTTGGGTTGCACCAATCCTAATGCAAACAATTATAGTGCTGAGGCAACTGTCGAAAATGGTTTGTGCACCTTCAATGAAGGATGCACCGATGAAAATGCCAGTAATTATGATCCAATTGCTTATGTTGACGATGGATCATGTTTTTATTCTTATAGCTGTGGTGATACCTTCTATGATCCGGGTGGACCTTTGGACAATGACTTTTTTGATTCCCCAGAATTTTTTGAAAGCTTAACATACACTGTTTGTCCGGAATTTGAGGGCGATTTCATTCAAGTAGATTTCACTTATTTTTATGCTGGTGGTCTTGATGAAATTTCTTGTGATAACTGGATGGTCATACACGATGGCCCTGATACAGGTTCACCAACCATAGATTCACCAGCTGGATTTCCAGAATGGTGTTGGTCTGACATCGAATTTGAGGGAGAATTCTTCGGTTCTGGAAACCCAGTTGAAGAAGGACCATTCATCCCAACAAATCCAAGTGGTTGTTTAACATTTGAGTTTACCTATTGGGCTCCTTGGGACAATTCAGGTTGGTCGGCAAATGTTACCTGTTTAAATACAGATCACGTTTTGACTGCTTTGGCATTTCACGATGAAAACGAAAATGGAATTTGGGAAAATGATGAAAACCTATTGCACAATCAACTGATTTCTTTGGAACCAGGTGCAGTGGCCAGTTTAACAAATTCTGTAGGCGTTTCAACTTTAATCATCGAACCCAATTCTTCTTATACAGCTACTGTTGAACCAACTGGACTTTGGGAAATTAGCGAAACGGATGCAACTGTGAATTTCACGACAGGCGAAGGAAATGTTGACACGACCATTTATTTTCCGCTGACTTCAATTGGAGAATTCAGTGTTCTAAATGTAGACCTAAATTCAGCAATAACGAGGTGTTTTTGGGAGGTAAATTTCTGGTTGAATTATTCCAACGAAGGAACAACTACCAATGACGGCTGGGTTAATTTCATTACAGATCCAAATAGCACTTTTATCAGTTCTGATCCGATGCCGGATTCGACAAGTAACAATGTTTTGTTTTGGAACTATGAGAACCTGACACCATCTACTTCTAGACAGATAAGCATGATTGTTGAAATGCCTGGCGTTGAGTTTCTGGACAGCCTACTTGTTTTTGAAGCCAATATTGAAACCAACGAAGGCATCGGTGGAAAAAAAGACATTTATCTTTCCGAATTGCGTTGCGCTTATGATCCAAACGACAAACTGGTTGAGCCATTTGGTCATGGTGAGGAAAATTACACTTTGTTCAATGACACTTTGGATTATACCATTCGCTTCCAGAATACTGGAAATGACACGGCATTTAACGTAGTTGTTAGAGATACCATGAGTACAGATCTTGATTTGAGTACCTTCACGGTTCTGTCAAGCAGTCACGAGCTTAATACTGTGATCCGTTCAGAAAGCAGGATCGTAGAATTCAATTTCAACAATATTCTATTGGTTGACAGCAATGCAAACGAACCAGAATCACATGGTTTTGTGAAATATCAAATTTTGAACAATGAAGGTTTGTCTGAAAATACGAACATAGAAAATACTGCAGGCATCTATTTTGATTTCAATCCACCGATTGTTACAAATACGACCAGCAATTTATTGGTTTCGGTTCTACCAGCACTAGGCAATTTGTTGACGAAAGAAGGAGAAATTGATTTTGGTGCTGTACTACCTGGAACTGTTGAAACAATGAATTTGACCATTATCAATTCAGGTGACTTGCCAATGACGGTTCAAGATTTGATACTGGGTTCGAATGGTGAAATTTTCACTTTCGACTTTGAAGCCTTCGAATTAGAGGGTGGTGCTGAGCAGGTCATTCCTATAGCATTTACACCACAAGCAATCATTGCCTATCAAAGTAATATTTTGGTCCGTTCTGATGTTGGTGAGGCCAGTGTGGTTTTGAGAGGTGTCGGTGAAATGGATTCCGGATTGAGTGATTTGAATTTCAAGCTAAATATTTCACCAAATCCTTCTAATGGAATTTTCAATTTAGAATTGAAAGATTATAATAGTTCCGAGGAGATTCAAATCAATGTTTTTGATGTCAAAGGAAAAATCATATTGGATAAAAACCTAGAATCGACTAACACAAAGATTGATTTGACAGAAAATGCTTCGGGTGTCTATTTCTTGAAATTGGAAACAGCTGAGGGTACT
>CALBCY010000135.1 GCA_937927195.1 uncultured Chitinophagales bacterium | reverse complement strand
GGTCTCAGCTAAGTGGAACCAAAGCAGCTGGGAATTTAAGAGCGAAGAGCGGTTATATTTCCAGAGTACGTTCCTATTCCGGATATGTAACAAATGAATGTGGTGAGTTACTTTCCTTCTCCATCATCGTTAACAATTATTCTTGTTCCAATTCCCAAGCGAGAACTTCTTTAATGGCGATTCTGAAAACGTTGGCTGAAATGCAATGATTAGAAATTCTATGGGTTTTTAAAAGATTGTGTTAAAACTCAATTGGTTTGTATTTTCCAACGTCTACAACAATTGCTGCGTAACGTTGACTCGACTTTTATTATCCATCTTAAATTAATTCAGTATTCATTTCCAAAGTGATCAACATAAATTATTTCTCCGTTTGGTAATTCTGCTTTGGCCAAGTAATATTCAAAACTTTCAATGTTCTTAAATTTAGGCTCGATCAAGCCAAGTATCCCAAACAAGTCATTGCGCATGCTAATCAATCCGTCAAGGAAGTTGGTAAAATCTATGGCATCATATTTTATGAAAGGCGCTTCTTTTGTGAAATACTTCCCATCTTTTACCAAGATTAATTTTCTAGGATTTGTCGTTTTATCAGTAATATTGGATATAAAATGAAAGACGTTTTTTCCATTGATAAACAAAACAGAATCAGCTTCATTTTTGTTTATTTCTATCTTTAACTCAACTGGGATGTTATCCGCATTAAAAGTATCTTCTTCGGTGATTTTGTATTTATCTCCAACCAATTCCACCCTCAATTCATGAAGATGACCTCCAAATCCACAAGTAGCAAAATTGACAAAATCATCAACCGCGACTTTCCGCTCCCAATCCTCATTGAGATAAAACAAATTGTTTGCCTGATCTAAAACTTGAAAGTAGTTGACAATTCGCCTTACGAATTTCAAATTTTCAAACTTGTCATTGCCTTTCAAATTTGTCAAACGAAAACTTTTGTTTTCAATATCCTGTGTGAGAAGAATATTGGAGCTTTCATAAATTATCGAATCCTCATCTTGACAAAACAATGGCCAAGAGAAAAAACAAAATAGGAGACACAATAAGAAATTTTTCATTTTGATAAAATTTAGGAGGCTACATGAAACCACTTCGCATCCTAATCTACCAATCTGAAGGACTTACCCCAACGAATTTTCTTCCAAGGCTTGCTCCAAGGCTCATCCTTTTCTGTAGACAACCATACAAAAATCGGTGTCCCTACAATGTGATCTTCGGGAACAAATCCCCAATAACGTGAATCCTGAGAATTGTGACGATTGTCTCCCATCATCCAGTAATAATCCATTTTAAAAGTATAGGATGAAACGGGCTTTCCTTCCAACATTGCTTGGCCATCTTTCCAAGTAAAAGTTGGATTCCCTTCAAAGACATTGATTACTCTTGAGTAAAGTATATAGTTTTCTTCTGTTAATTCAATACTTTCTCCTTCTTTGGGAATCCATATTGGTCCGAAATTATCTCTGTTCCAGGGAAATTTCTCATCATGGGGAAAAATAGAAGAATTGGCTTCTCCTGGATTTTCTGTTCGTTTTTTTACGCTGGAAATATATGGCAAGCCTTCTACTTCAGTTGCCTTCTCTGCAGACATTTTCATCAGATAAGCATTTCCAGTTCCTGCAAGCATTCCATACTCAATCCCCTCTTCACTAGGCATGAAGCCCAGTTTCCTTAAATTGCTTTTTGAAATAGCTCCTCTTTTTGTCTCAACCTGATAATCGTATTGTGTATTAACTTTATCTTCTAAAATTTCATTGTTAATGTAAACTTGCCCCTCTTTTATTTCAAGCATGTCACCACCAATTGCCAAACAACGTTTCACGTAATTCTCTCTCTTATCCACAGGTCTAGTGACAATATTATAAGCCTTGTTTATTCGAGCCTTTCCTGCTTTTCTGCACATGGCATAATAAGATTCTGTACTCAATTTTTCCAAGGTCATCGTATCTCCTTCCGGCCAATTAAAAACCACTATGTCGCCATTTTTGACGCTTTTAAAACCTGGTAATCGCATATAAGGCAAGTTAATCAACTCTGAATAAGCCTGACTATTTGTAAACGGAATGCGATCGTGCATGAAAGGTAAAGCGAGTGGAGTTTGTGGAATCCTTGCCCCGTAATGGAACTTTGAGACGAAAAGTTTATCACCAACAAGCATTGAACCTTCCATAGAAGAAGTAGGAATGGCGTAAGATTGTAAAATAAATATATTGATTAAGGGGACGACGATTAGGGCGAAAATAAGTGTTTCCCCCCACTCTCTCGCAGCCGATTTCTTTGGTTTTTTCTCAGTCTTTATTTCTGTATCCGAAGGATCAACCTTCCAGCCATCTGGATTGTGATCTTTACCTTGACCTTTCTTTGTGTTATTTGACATTTAAAACTTTGCTTTTAATGCTTGGCGTAAGATGCTAGACATAAGATTATAAGCTTCAAAAATTAGAAAAAAAAACCAATGTTTTTTCCAAATCTAACATTCGTTCAAGGTTTCGATAGCCTTAGCAAGACACCTTGGTAAAATCTATTGTCAAGAATCCATTCCTTTTAAAAATTCAAAACGGATACAAAGATACATTTAGTCGCGAAATTAACAGTGTTTAACCCTAGGATAAATTTTATTCTGGTGAAATCCATTAAATATTGAGGAATTGGCTGTTTTTTGCTGAAATACTTGATTTCATTTTATAAAATATAACTTCTCAATCAAACATTTTTTAGGATCATTTTGGTTAGTGCCTCCACCCACAATGGCTGTTGGTTTAAGCTTTCTACCAATTGAATTTTTTCACCTCCTGCTTCTACAAATTCTTCTTGATATTCATCTGAAATTTCAAAGATAGTCTCGAGGCAATCAGCCACAAAAGCTGGCGAAAAGCAAAGGATATTCTTTTTACCTTCTTTTGCCATTTCATCCAGAACCTCGCTTGTATAAGGTTGGCACCAAGGATCTTTACCAAGCCTTGACTGGAAACAAACGGTGTATTGCGATTCGTCTATATCAATCAACTCTGCTATGGCCCTTGCAGTAGCATAAGATTGAGCGGAGTAACAGAACTTGTTCTTTTCATGGATGGTATTGCAACAATCTGGTTTGCTTAGGCAGTAATTGCAACCATTGTCCTTGCTGGCCTTTTTCAAGTGTCTTTGTGGAAGCCCATGGAAACTCATTAAAATGTGATCAAATTTGTCTATCCCATATTTTAAACCTGCATCGGCATAGGTTTTTATCATCAATGGATCATCGTAATAACTGTTGATAAAAGATAAGTTTGGAATTTCCCACCAACGACTTATTTCTTCCATAACTCTTTGGTGAACAGAACCAGTAGAGGCCGAGGCATATTGAGGAAAAAGCGGAAGTACAATTATTTTATCAAACTGTCTGATCTTCATTTCATTCAAGGTATCCTTGATACTGGGAGATTGATAGCGCATGGCCAGGAAAACTTCCATTTCAGGCAGCTCTTCTTCAGAACTTTTAATAAGATGGTCCAAACTTGCCTGTACTTTGGTTCTTAATTCGAGACCATGGTACATCAATGGAGAACCAGTATCATCGGACCAAATTTCCTTGTAAGATTTTGCTGACGAACCAGAACGAAAAGGAGCTATTAGTCCACGAACCAACAATTGGCGAAGAACAAATGGGATGTCTATAACCCTGCCATCGGTTAAAAATTCTTTAAGGTATTTTCTTACATCTGACCTTTTAGGGGAATCTGGTGTACCCAGGTTAACCAATAAAACGCCTATTTTTTGTTGCTTCAAAGCTTAATATTTTGTTGACTTCAATAAACTATAGTAATAAGACTTTGGATGAACATTTTGTTCATTTCAAAGGTCAAAATTAGTCAACAGCTTTATTATTGTGGTGGTAAAATGAAATAAATTATGGGAAGGCGGAAGGATTTGTCTGTGAGGGGTCAATTTTGATGGAGGGTTAAAGAGATTCTGCTACAAGTTTCCAATGCAAATATTCAAGGAACGCTACTAGGATC
The DNA here is from genome assembly GCA_937927195.1 of uncultured Chitinophagales bacterium. Taxonomy (GTDB): domain Bacteria; phylum Bacteroidota; class Bacteroidia; order Chitinophagales; family UBA2359; genus JAHDGP01. The sequence goes on along the minus strand of CALBCY010000135.1, from coordinate 9,641 downwards.
TAGATAATGCCAAAATATCGTTCCTATTTTTCATTTCAATAAATACAATGCACTTTCATTCCTCGAATTACTTTCGGATTTTTTTTAGATAAGAAACTGGCTTTTTGACCATTTTTGCAATTTCATCATCTGAGAATCCCCGAAATTCTGTTATCAAATTCTGTTATCAAATTCTTTGTAACTTGTTCAATTTATTGCTCTTTCCCTTTATTAATAAATAAATCGTAGGTTGATAATGCCATGTCTTTAATCGTTTCAGTCCTTTCTTGAAATATGGTTTTTACTTCTTCTTCTGATAAATCAATACATTTATTTAAATACACAAAAATGGTCCTGAAATATTCGACTCCTTCATCGGTCTTTGTGTATTCTGTTGTTTTATAAAATATTTTATCAATATTGTTCAAAGCATAATTCTTATGCTCAAAGTAGTAAATTGCAAGTAAATCAGCTCATAGCCGAGGAGCATCACATCATTGATAATCAATAAGTTTGATTGTGAAATCTAAATAAAATTTCATACAACAAATCGATAACCAACTCCCCAAACAGATTGAAAGAATTTTGGATCTTTGGGATCATCTTCAAAGTATTTTCTGAAGGCTAAAATGAAATTGTCAATGGTTCTAGTTGTTGGATAAACATCGTAGCCCCAAACCGTTTGCAAAATTTGATCTCTTGAAACCACTTCGTTTTTTCTTTCGATCAACAGTTTCAACAACTTCATTTCTTTATTCGTGAGATTAATTTCCCCCTTTTTACAGGAAGCGTGGTAGGTGCTGAAATTAATTTCATTGCCACCAAAACTGTACTCATTTAGTTTCAGTTCCTCAGAGGTTCCTTTTAAACTGTGCTTAATAAGAATCTTAACACGGAGTAATAACTCTTCCAAATTGAAAGGTTTGGTCAAATAATCATCGGCACCTTTTTTCAAACCCAATATTCGATCTTGTGCAGAATCTTTTGCCGTTAAGAATAATATAGGCACATCATTGTTCTCCAATCTGATTTGTTCACAGACCTGAAGACCGTCCAATTCGGGAAGCATGATGTCCAGAATAACCAGATTGAATCGCTCTTCCTTAAATTTCTTAATGGCTTCAATTCCATCAGACACAGCAACAACCTCATACTTTTCAAGTTCAAGGTTCATTCTTATTGCTACTTGAAGATTCTCTTCATCTTCTACTAGTAAAACACGTATTTCCATATGATTCATTTTATTGCAATAAAATTGTCTGATTTTCACAACAAAAGTGTAATGAAAAAGTCATAACTACAGCAGATTGTAAACAATCACGAATAATATTAACCTAAATATGGTAACAGATATTATTAATCCGACGAAATATAAAAATCCTTTGAGGATTGATACCATCCAAGAATCTCCATAATTGGTTTTGCCAGATAGAATAAAATATGGAACTATTGTCCCGGCTAACAAAAAAACTACATATGGATCATTTATCAATTTTGCTAAATTTCGTGAATTTAAAAGTTTGGCTATGATAGATATTCCCATGATCAAAAACAACATCACGTAAAGTAATGCATAGGCAAACCCGTGCAGAGAGAAAACAAAATGATCCAAATAGTATTGCCGTTTTCTCAAATTAATAAGCATCACGAATAATGCCAAAATTGGAATTATTAGAAAAATGGCCGTTTTTGAAACGGTGTTTGAGAGGACATTGTAGTTTTTTTCATATTCTGAATATTCAATGGCTAGAATATCAATCTTTGCTTCTACAATAGATTTTGCCCAATCGCTGTGTGGAAGATTTTCCATTTGAATGTGAAACGGACTATCGAAAACACTACCTAGATCAGTTAAAAAGATCAAGATATTTATTAAGAAGAACAATGAAATGGGCTTGGTATACCTTTTCCTTATTCCCAAATTGTATTCCTTCGTCAATCTGCCAGGCCATCTAAGTAGGGTCCAAACTGTTCTTAGAAGTTTGTTGTCAAAAAAGGTCAATGCCGAGAAAAATTCTCCCAAAATAAAAAGCAGGGACTTGTCCTTGGCATTGATTTGCTTTTCTCCACAATTGTGGCAGAATTTTCCTTCAAGGGCCAAGCCACAATTCAGACAATTTGGACTATCTGGGTTTTCAAGATTCAATGGAAGGTTGTTTGAAATATTTTTTTTTTAATCTAATGTAAGAAAATCAAATCCCCATTAAATACCTTAAAACAAGCGTTTTTTTTGTCTAAAAATCTTAAAATACTGTTAATCCTCCAATCCGTAAGTAAATCTTTGGCTCTTGAGACCTTTTTCCAGTCAAAAGACGGCCATTTCACTAAAGAAATGATTAATTTAGAAGCATAAAAATTACTTGTAGGACTATGTCCATTAAGATTAATCCGATAATAAAAATTTACAAATGAAAAAGATTTTAGGGTTATTGTGCCTGTTCTTCCCCATGGCATTTTTGATTTCACAAACGAACCTTCCGGAAAATTTCCATTATGATAAATTGCCAAATGGCATGGAAGTACTGGTCATTCAGGATCCCGCTGTTCCCTTGGCCACTATCGAGTTGACTGTGAGGAATGGAGCTTATTGTGAACCGCCGCAATTTGATGGCCTTTCCCACTTGTATGAACACATGTTCTTTAAAGCAAACAAGGACTTTCCGTCTCAAGAGGCTTTCATGAAAAAAATGAACGAAATGGGAGCGACCTTCAATGGTACGACTTCAACAGATAGAGTAAACTATTTCATTCACCTTGGAAATAGCCGATTAGAAGAAGGGATGGAATTTATGAATTCTGCCATTCGTTATCCATTGTTTGATGAAGAGGAAATGAGAAAAGAAAACATGGTTGTGGATGGAGAATTCGAAAGAAATGAGTCCAATCCGGTTTTCTTTTTGAGAGAAGGTCTTTCAGAGCAAATGTGGGGAGATTTGTACAGTCGTAAAAATGTTATTGGAAACCATGATACCATTAAGTATGCAACTCCTGCCAAAATGAAAATTGTCCAAGAGAAATTTTATTACCCAAATAATACTTTATTGACCATTTCTGGTGATGTCGATAAAATGGAGGTGATGAAATTAGCTGAAAAGGTTTTTGGTGATTGGAAACCTTCTGATTTCGATCCCTTTGAAAAATGGCCAATTCCTGAATTTAAGCCATTGGAAAAAAGCACAAATTTTGTGGTTGAAAATCCAAATGCAAGATATCCATACATTATGAGAGGATGGCATGGTCCTGATACAAGAAATGACGTTAAATCTACTTTCACTGCAGATGTTTTCTCTTATATTTTATCTCAAAAAACTTCAAAGTTCCACAAAGACATAATCGAAAGCGGATTGGCTGTTTTCGGGAATTTGGGTTATTACACCAATAAATATACCGGACCAATTACTTTTACGGTTGTGCCAAAGCCTGAAAACATAGACAAAGTGTTGCAAGTAATGGACGAGCACATTGCCATGTGGGATGACGACGATTATTTCACCGATGAACAATTACAAATAGCCAAAGATTTGTTGGCGATTGGAGACGCTTACAGTCGTGAGAAGACCTCAGATTTCACACATACTGTAACTTTCTGGTGGGCAACTGCTGATCTTGACTATTACTTGAACTATCATGAAAATCTTCAAGCTGTAACTCGTGAAGATATCAAGAAATACATCAGAACATACATTCAAGGTAAAAAGTCTGCAACAGGAATTTTGACTACAAGTGAAATGAGAGAATCTATAAAGCTGGATTCATTTTTCTCAACCAAGTAAACCAATTAGTTGAAAATTTAAATCAGTTAAAGAAAAAACAGACATGAAAAATTATATATCAATTCTTATTTTATTCTTTTTTGCTACAAATACATTTGCGCAGGATGGTCCTATGACTAGTGAATTTACAGTGAATGGAATAAAAGTTATCCATAAAAAATCCATCAAACAAGTAGTCAGTGTAAAGCTGTTTATTGAAGGTGGCGTTTCGAATTACGGTGAAAAGCATCAAGGCATTGAAGGGCTTACTCTTAGATTGATGGCCGAAGGCGGAACGAAAAATTTCACCAAAGATAAGATGAATGGAATCCTTGAAAAATATGGAACCAGTATTTCAAGTCATTTGAATTATGATTACTCTACTTTTGATTTAAGATGTCTTAAACCTTCTTGGGATCAATCTTGGGAAGTCTATGCCGATGCAATTTGCAATCCAAATTTTGATGAAGCTGAATTGGTAAACATCAAGGATCAAATGGTCGCAGCAGTACAACAGGGTGAGTCTGATCCAGATACTCATTTAAGGAATACTGCCATGAAAAACACTTTCAAAACCGGCCACTATTCAAGAGTTGCAGAAGGAACTGTCGAATCGATAGAAAACATCAACATTGATGATGTTAAAGCGTTTTACAAAAATACCATTGCTAGAAATAACAAAGTATTTTTAGTGGTTGTAGGTGATATTTCAAAGGCAGATTTGGAAAAGAAAGTAAGTAGCTTGACTTGTTTTAGCAAAGAGGCTGGGACAATCGCAGAAGTAACTGACTTCAATATTTCTGAATCAGCATTTATGGCAGAGGAGAGAGAAATTGCTACCAATTATGTGAGAGGATTAATGAATGCACCAAAACTTGGTACAGCGGATGAAATTCCAATGAGAGTAGCAATGTCTATTTTAGGTGATAGAATGTGGACTGAAATTAGAACAAAAAGAAACTTGTCTTATGCTCCTTCGGCTTTCTTCCCATCTGGAGTTTTGAATTACCCATACACAGCTCTTTATGTTTCTACAGACAAACCAAATGAGGCTGTTCAGGTGATGATCGATGAAATTAATAAAATCAGAGAAGTTGGTTTTGATGAAGAAGAATTGATCAATAAAAAAGGATCTTTTCTAACAAGGTATTATATGGGATTGGAAACCAACAGCAGTCAAGCTGAAACGCTTGGAAAAGCTGAATTGGCTTATGGATGGAATAAGGCTGACAAGTTCATGAAAATGGTTGATCAAATTACTTTGGATCAAATCAATACCGTATTCAACAAATACATTACAGCAATCAATTGGACTTATTTAGGTGACGGCAGTATTGTCGACAAATCAATTTTCTTATCTCCAATCGTTAAATAGATTATTGAGAGAAACGAAGAAATTAAAGTATCAAATGCCGCATTCACCATTGTGAATGTGGCATTTTTTTTGTTTGATGGATTTAACAAAAGTTTGGTTGATTCTAAATAAGCACATCTAATACGGAGATTTTGCTTTATTTCTGATAATTTTGATTTAAACAGCTTTGCTGATAATACCAAAGGATCGCAACTCTACTTTTTAGAAAAATCAAGTGACGGTTTATTATAGGATATTCTTAATTGATAGACAATAGATTTCGGATTTTATAGCTTGCAACAGCCGAAGTAAGTATTTCATGAAGCAATTTCAATGTTGCATGAATTTTTCATCTAAAATCGATCGTCTAAAGTTTAGCATCAACGTATAATTCATAAAAGAAAAAAAATGGATTTTGTAACGGTCGACTTTGAAACCGCAAATAGCAATAAAGACAGTGTTTGTGAAATAGGAATCACGGTCATAAAAAATGGGCAAGTTGATGAAAAGATCTCTTATCTGGTCCGGCCACAAATCAGCTATTTCAAAGTGCGAAATGTAAAAGCGCATGGCATCAAGCCTGAGATGGTGGAGTTCAAGCCCGAGTTCGATAATATATGGGGAGAGATTGAAATGTATTTTACCGATACAATGGTCATTTCCCACAATGCCAGCTTTGATATTTCTGTCCTAAGGGCCGTTTTGGAGTTGTATAAAATAAAAACTCCACGTTTCGATTTTCTCTGCAGCTATAGAATCGCACAAAGGGCTTGGAAAGGATTTGATACCTACAAACTAGGGAGTCTTTGTGATTCATTAGAAATTGACCTGGATTATCACAATGCATTGTCAGATTCGCACGGTTGTGCTATGATTATAAAAAAAATAATGGAAGACTTTAACTTTGAAAGTTTCGAAGAGCTGTGCGAAACGTTTCAAATTCAAATGGGAAGAGTTTCACCTGAAATATATATACCGACCAAATTGATTCCGATAAAGTCGAAAATCAAAAAATCAAACATAAAAACTGATAAAAGCAAAATCGATCCCAATCATCCATTTTATGGAAAAAAAATCCTCTTGGCTGGGAAATTAGCCACCATCAGCAGAAATGATGCCCATAAATTAATTAAAAATGCAGGTGGTATAGGAATGCAACAATTGAGTAATGACACCGACTTTATGGTCATAAGTCAGGATTATCTGGAGGAACAGGACATGGTCGTGAAAAAGTTTAAGAAGAAGAAATTCGACATTCCACCATTGCCCCAAGGACCGGGATTGAAATACATAACTGAAAGTCAATTTTTATCTAATATGAAGTGGAAAGGAAATGACGAAGAGGAGGAATAGCACACAAAAGTAAAGGGCCTCAATGGTACATTTCGAAAAGCAACAATTTATCATCGCCATTTTGCCAAGTAGATACCAAGTAATAATATTCATCCTCAAAATCATTAATCCCTAAGCCTTTTTCCTTCTCTTCCTCTATGGCTAAACTTCCAATGTGGTCTTTCAATTCATGATCCCAAATACGTCTGATTTCATTCGCTTCGACCCATTCCAAATCTTCCCCTTTATAGGCAATAACAATTTTCGGCGTTTCTTCGCTGAACAGTTGAGCGACCTCTAAAAACAATAAATGTCCAGTCCTTTTATAATCTAGGACTTGACCATTTAACCAAAGTTGTTCTAACGGAATTTGTTTTACTATCATTTATCTTCGAATCCTGAACTATGCAATATACTGATATTTAGCTTGACAAGGGCAAATCAAATGTTTATTATAATTTTCGTATCAATTGTCAATACCGGGAAATTCTAGGGGGAAATTTGCTGCTTTATGTCATCGAGATTGGTACATATCGAAAAGCAAGCATAATAATATAAAATATGTTTAACAATTTTTAATAAACGTCGGATTTTCTATTAAATATAAATTTGCTCAAATATTACAGAAATCGAGCATAATATTCAGACCATCTTCTTAATATTGCAGTTCACAATTGCGCCGGTTTATGGATAAAAAATTATTGCTGATCCCTTTCCTTATCATTGCTTACTCAATTCTTCTTTTCAGCAAGCAAAGTTTGTTCACTATTCACATAATAGCAATCATATTAATTTTCGTTTTATTCTTTGCTCATCCCAAAACCAGAGCGGTCATTACTCATATTTTCCCTATAATCCTATATGGAATGGTCTATGACAGCATGCGGTTTTTTCCCAATTATGAAATAAATCCCATTCATATTAAAGAACCTTTTGATATGGAATTGGCCTTTTTCGGGATTTTTCATGAAGGTAGTAAAATTACGCTCAATCAATTTTTCGAAATCTATCAAAATAGCACATTTGATGTGCTCAGTGGCATTGTTTACCTAACCTGGGTTCCGATACCAATTGTATTGGCCATCTTTTGGTATTTCAAAAATGCTGAATTTGCCAAACAATTTATTTGGGCATTTATTTTGACTGGAATTTTGGGTGCAGTCGGTTATTATTTGTACCCCGCTGCCCCACCCTGGTATGTCGCCAAATACGGATTTAATTTTGTCGTCGAAGCAAAAGGCAGTGCAGCCGGTCTTACCAGGTTTGATCAAATGTTCGATATAAGTATTTTTGAAGGTATCTATGGAGCCAGTTCAAACATCTATGGAGCCATTCCTTCCATTCATTGTGCAAATCCTGTGGTGGTTTGTTTTTTTCTTGTCAAAAAGTATGGCAAAAAATTGCTTCCTTTGGGTCTATTTTATATCGTCTGGATGTGGTTCGGTGCAGTATACAGCAGTCATCATTATTTGATAGATGCTTTTGCAGGACTCTTAACCGCATTTATTGGAATAATGCTCTCTTACCTTTTCGTGAAAAAGTAGCCGTTTCAATTCTGTCAAAGATCTATCATTGTCAGCATCCGCAATTAAACAAACAATCTGAAATTGTATGAAATACTTATTGCCTATACTCGCCCTATTTTTCTTGCTGAATTCTAATGCTTCCCATGCCCAAAGTGAAAGAATTTTAATCGAAGGTGAATTTGGAGATTGGTCGGATATTCCTGTTGCTTTTGATGATGAAATTGGAGATCAAAGTTTCGGCAATTTTGATTTGGGGAGCATAAAAATTTCAAACGATGAAGATTACTTATTCTTCAAAATAGAAACCAATTCAGAAATAAACCTTCAAGATTACAATGACCTAAATTTGTACATCGACTGTGACAACAATGCTGAGACTGGATTTCAGATTAATGAAATTGGAGCTGATTTAAGTTTTTCGTTTTCTGATCTTTGTGGGACCATTTATCCCAATGGAATAGAACTAAAAATATTTCATCATCAAATAGGAATGTTCATCGCTCCAACTGTAAGTTCAGATGTTTTTGAAATGGCCATTTCACGAAATATCATCTACTTTGGAGAAAACCTATTTCAAGGAGCCGAAGTTCAAATATTTTTAGACAGCGACAATGGTGATAAAGTTCCAAATGGCGCAGGAGGACTTTCTTATATTTTCCAAGACCTTGAATTAGAGCCGTTGCCAGAATTTTCTTTTGAGAAACAAGACAATGAATTATTGCGACTATTGAGTTACAATGTAAAATTTGATGGTTTGTTAGAAGCAGGGACAGGACCAAGATTGGAAAAAGTAATAAAAGCCCTAAGTCCAGAAATTATAGGATTTCAAGAAATTTATGATCACTCTTCATCACAAGTGGCTCAGTTGGTCAGTGAATTGCTTCCGCCCGCAAATGGTGGAACTTGGTATCATGCAAAAGCTGGACCCGACATTCATGCCGTAAGTTTGTTTCCCATTATTCAAAGTGCAAGCATTGAGGGCTTTCAAAACAGTCAGGGCAATGGAGCTTTTCTAATAGATTTGAGGCCAAAGTATGATTGTGAAATGCTTTTTATTTCAGCACATACCCCCTGTTGCAACAATGAAACAGGAAGACAATTTGAAGTAGATGCAATCATGGCTTTTATCAGAGATGCAAAAAACAATGTGGGTGAAATTTCAATTGATCAAAACACACCGATAGTCATCGTGGGCGATATGAACTTTGTTGGATCGCCGGATCCTTTGCAGACATTATTAGACGGAGACATCTTTTATGAGGCCCAGTTTGGTGAAGATTTCATTCCCGATTGGGATGGCAATGATTTCTTGGATGCAAAACCATATGTCACCAACAAACCATTGAGTTACACTTGGCGAAATTCTGAAAGTAGTTACAGCCCAGGTCGATTAGATTTCTTTATTTACAGCGCATCCAACTTATCTATTGAAAACACCTTTGCTTTTGAAAGTGATGCTTTTGATGCTGCTTTTCTAAGCCAATACAGTTTGGTGGCAGACGATGTAAATCAAGGTTCAGATCATTTGCCATTAATCGCAGATTTTAAAATCCCCTTGTTCTTTAATCCGCTATACCAAGACAGCCTGCTTATCGACACCAGTAGTGTAGATTCTTCATTAGATTTACTCAGCCCGGTTTTTGATTTGAAAATTGGCCCAAATCCTTGCAGCGATTACTTTGATCTTTCTTTTGATGG